>JAAYGA010000030.1 GCA_012727935.1 Pseudomonadaceae bacterium
GATCCGAAATCTCAAAACTATCTGCATGGTCGTCTTCATAATCTGCATCAATTTGCAAGCGAACGTTATGGACTGCCTACGCTAAATAGTTTCTTCTCAGCAACAAGTAACACTGTGAATCAAACGCAAGTGCGTGTGGGGTATATCCCAGAAAGCGCTTATCAAGCCATGCTAAACAGGCTGAATAATTTAAGTGGTTTAGATAAAGAGACGCAGCACGGTTTAAAAATACTGTTGATACTGGCATATCGTACGGGCATGCGCCGCGGTGAGTTGCTCAAACTTAGACTGTCAGATATTGAAGAGTCACATGAATCGTGGATTTACGTTGTAAATAATCGCTATGGCAACAATAAAACAGATTCTGCTAGACGAAAAATCCCTGCTTATTTACTTCTGCTACCCGAGGAACTGCAGCAGTTTCAGAAATATATAGGCCGTCGCCGTAGTCAAAATCGACATACAACAAACACGCTGGTGTTTTCTGATCCACATGCAGTAACAACACCTCACAGCGGGACGATGGTCAGTAATTTAATTAAGTATCTATTATCGCAGTGTGGTTTGAGCGAGTTAACTTTCCACCATCTCAGGCATAGCGCATTGACGAATTTGATGTTTGTTATGCACTGCAACACATTATTTGTAGCAAGTTTTACCGTCTACAAACTTAAGCATGCAGAAAAAATTCGTCACGAACTGTATTGCGCCAACCCCGAAAGTCGTCGCGATATTTACCATGCAATATCAGGGCTGGCCGGCCACCTAACACCAGAAACAACATTTCTGCATTACATACATGAAGCGAGTCTTTTACTTTGGGATAAGGTACAAGCCTATAGTCCTGTTCTTAGTGTCAGTAATGCACGCTATTTTAGCGGTCTACCAATGGAGTTCCTTGATACGTATTTAGCTCAGCGGGAAAGCAAAACACTTGAGCTGATAGAGGTAAGATCTGAGATTGTCTCACAACTGATACCTCATACTCGGTACGTGCAAGCAGAACCAGAAGCAGAAAAGCCTATAGATGAGGAAACATTAAAGGTCAATTCCTACCCGTCCGCTACCGTAACTGACTGTTACTGTGCGTTAAGTGATATTGAAAATGGGGAGTCAGTAGGTGTAGTGGCAATGCGTTATGCACTAAATGAGCAGCAGGTTTTGTTTTGGTTTGAAAATGCTAAATGGTTGCAAGGCTTAAAAACAAACCGTGGAAATCAACGATTATTTTCCAAAGAAATGAAACCAACGGCACTTGGCATACATTTGCTGCCTCCTAAGATACAAGATCAAGCTACAACAGCAGAGGTCGGCCAAACAATTGACAAGTTAAGATCTCTATATAAAAAGGATAAAGCCAACGCTATGTGGTGTATCCAGTACTGGATTTACAACAGTAGCCTATCTAAAGCGGGTGTTCGATTTACTACCCCTACAAAGTTAGAGCATTTTATCAACACATTACATAGTGTAATTCCTTACGCACGCTGGCAGTTAAAATTGCTGATTACGCCACAGTCGAATCCCAGCGATATAAGGTCATGGCGCGTCAAAGGCATTACAAAGCCCGTGCTTGAACATGTTAAAACCGGGAAAAACATCCAAGCTTATCTGACACTTCGTCATACAGATGAAGAAACTATTCTTCTCAAGCCCAATCGCAAGCGGAACCTGAGTCAGTACTCATCAACATTACTGCGGCATGTATTCCATATCCTGGCGATCATGATTGGGATCGAGCCAAAAGAGGAGCATGGTTCAACCGTTCCTAACGTGCCTGTTAGGACTGAAACGGCAGCAGGTGAAGCAGCGCAAGCACAGCATGTTGAAGTGATTCAAAAGAGCCCGCTCAGTGATAATGGCACTGCGCCAGATGATATAGCCCAACCCAGTTCGCTGAGCGAACTGGGTGCAGGCATACATAGTCCACAAGAGCAAAGCCAACAAACGGAACTCTATGATGCGCTTGAAAAGTATTTGGGGATGAAAGTCTAGGGGTCTTAATCCCGTCTTATTCATGAGAACTCCCAAAGTGACTCATTATTAGTAGTTTGATGACCCTCTGGCCGCTTTCGGGCTGGAGGGCGCTACTCCACGTAGGGTAATTAAGTACGTATTGGGATAGATGCTGCGAGAGACATTGCTATGCATCGTGAAGAAATTAATGAGCGTATTCAAGATAGTTAAAAGCTCTCAGAACGATCCTGTAAATAATTCTGTGTATCCAACATCAAATTTTATCGCATGTTACCAACTCATGATAATTCGCGAACAAGCAGACTTCTAATTTTATTACTTCTCATCTTCTACATGATGGGAAGTAAAGACTTCGTTATCTTGTGCCAACTCGCCTTCAGACGTAAGCGTCCGGTAAACCCATCTTGAGCCTAGCGGCGTAGCCCTCAAGATAGTGTCCACTTATTCCTTAGTGGACACTATCTATGAGCAACGTAAGAGTAACTCGGCCTTATCGTAAGCGTCGCCAATATACCCCTGAATTCAAAGCCCAGTTGGTGGCTGAAAGCCAAA
>JAAYGA010000220.1 GCA_012727935.1 Pseudomonadaceae bacterium
CCGATATAGGGCAAACCTTGGTTGATAAAAACAATGCTCGTTTAGAAGAGTTTTTAAGCCAGGTCGATGTGGTGAGCTATGAATTTGAACACCTGCCGGTTGAACTGGTGCGCCAAATTGAACAACAAAAGCCGGTTTATCCTTCCAGCCGTGCGTTACAGGTTTGCCAAAACCGTGGTTTAGAAAAAGCCTTATTCACTCAGTTAGCTATACCGACACCCGAATACCACTTGGTAGATTCTTTAAAAAGCTTGCAGCAGGCAGTAACAGCTTTAACCACTAAGCACCAAAAACCCGTGGTAATAAAAACCGTAACCGAAGGTTATGACGGTAAAGGCCAAGCAGTACTAAAAAATGATACCAAGGATGAAGTGGCTGATGTTTGGCAACGTATCGGTAACCGTGAATTAATTGTTGAAGCCTTTATAGACTTTGTGCGTGAAGTTTCTATTATAGCCGTGCGTAGCCAAACGGGTGAAGTGCGTTTTTACCCTATGGCAGAAAACTACCACCTAGATGGCATCCTGCGTTATTCCTTTGCGCCTTTGCCTAATTTGAATGCTGAGTTACAACGACAAGCTGAAACTTATATTAAAGCGCTACTTAATGAACTCGATTATGTCGGTGTGCTTACTTTAGAGCTATTCCAACAAGCCGATGGTCAGTTAATGGCCAATGAAATGGCACCGAGAGTACATAATTCTGGGCATTGGACACAAAACGGCGCAGCCACTAGTCAGTTTGAAAACCATTTGCGAGCTGTGGCGGGTTTGCCGCTCGGTTCAACCGCTGCCCGTTTGCCCACCTGCATGGTGAATATTATTGGCAAAAATGGCGATGTACAGCAGTTGTTGCAAGAAGAAGGTGTTCATCTGCATCTTTACGGCAAAGAAGAACGTGAAGGGCGTAAGTTAGGCCACCTTAACCTAGTGGCAGCTAACAGCGAAGAATTACTGGCTAAGCTAGACAAAGTCGCCAAGTTATTACCCGAAGCGCCTTTACCTAAATTTAGTTTTGTTGAAAAAATCTAAATCTAATAGTTATTGGCTATAGGTTGCATCAACAAAAAACCTTAGTCGCAAGGCTGGCACTAGGTTAAGATTAAACCCTAGCAACAGAACAGCTTTTAAAAGAAGCAACAGAATTTTAAATCTGCAAGGAGGTTTTTATGAGCACTAATCGTATCGGTCTAGACACAGCAAAAGCTCAAGTTTTAGCTGAGAAACTGAATAAGCTGCTGGCCAACTACCAGATTTTTTACATGAACACCCGTGGTTACCACTGGAATATTCAAGGCCGCCAATTCTTTGAACTGCATGTAAAGTTTGAAGAACAATATAACGACCTGCTACTTAAAGTAGACGAACTGGCTGAGCGTATTTTAACTTTAGGCCACCGTCCGCTACATGCTTTTAGTGATTACATTGCACAAAGTAGTATTAAAGAGCACAAACAAGCGACCGATGGCAAAGTTTGTGTTGAAGGTTTACTAGCAGGCTATAAAGAAATTATTCAAATGCAGCGTGATTTAATGGAAGTTGCCGGCGAAGC
>JAAYGA010000221.1 GCA_012727935.1 Pseudomonadaceae bacterium
GTTAACAACAAGGAATAGCAATAATCGCAACTATACTTGCTGTTTTTGGATAAAATACTAGTGTGGGATGTTTAATTAGTTATTGAATATTGCAAGAAAGAAGTAGGTCAGTTAGCAGCTAGGTGGTTTCCATCGAATTTTAATCAATTTTTGTCTAGTACAGAGGCTAACAAGAAATCGTGTCTAGTCCAGTGTCTAGTCTACAGATTGAAAACCATTAAACCAAAAAAAAGACCTACGCCTAGTTGGTGTAAGTCTTTTATTTTACTAGCTTTATTGGTCGGAGTGATAGGATTCGAACCTACGACCCCTTGCACCCCATGCAAGTGCGCTACCAAGCTGCGCCACACTCCGTCATTGCTTTGTTACTTTACTACTGCTGTTTATCAGCCTAAGGGGTTGCTGATTCAACGGGACGTATTATAGGCCAGCTTCTAATATTTGCAAGGACTATTTGATAATATTAGTAAAAACATTAAGTTTTTCAATCACCTCGGTAGTTTTCTACCCTAGCTTTAAGCTTTTGTCCGGCTCTGAAAGTAACGACACGGCGGGCTGAAATAGGAATTTCTTCGCCTGTTTTAGGGTTGCGACCAGGGCGTTCACTTTTATCACGCAAATCAAAGTTTCCAAACCCTGAGATTTTTACTTGTTCGTTATCGGCTAGACTATCTTTAATTTCACTAAAAAAGAGATCAACCATTTCTTTGGCATCACGCTTGGTTAGGCCTAGCTCATCAATTAGCTTTTCAGACATTTCTGCTTTGGTTAGTGCGCTCATGCTTCACGCTCCTTGCAAGTGTTGCACGGAAACTATTCAACAAGATGAATAACAAACAAGGTAAGCTGTCCATCTTGTTGCAGGGTTAGCATCTAAGTAAACTTTTGTTTAGTGCATAACTGAATAGTTGTCTTAGTTAACTACGTAGCTCTGCTGCATAACCCTGTGAAAAGGCCGTAACAACTTGATTAACTTGAGTATTTATTTCTTCATCAGTTAGAGTGCGTGAAGGATGCTGCCAGGTCAAGCCTAAAGCGAGGCTCTTTTTACCTTCTTCAACACCTTTTCCTTGATACACATCAAAAAGCGTTACTTTTTGCAACCATTCACCGCCTTGGATGCGCGCTTCTTGTATTAGCTGTCCTACAGGTAGCTGTGCATCCACTACTAGGGCTAAATCACGGCGCATTTCAGGAAAGCGTGATACGGCTTTGAAGTGAGGTACTTTGCCTTGGGTAAGACTGGTAAGGGTAGCTTCAAATACATAAACTTTGCCGCGTAAATCAAGCGATTTCATTAGCTGAGGATGAAGGGCACCTATCCAACCTACATGGGCTAAGCTGCCATCTTCCTGCTGAAATAAAATTTCTGCACTTTGGCCAGGATGAAGGGCAGGGTTGCTTGCTAAACGGAATTGCCAACGATCAGCTTGATTTCCTATATCTAGCAACGCTTCAAAATCACCTTTAATGTCGAAGAAATCGACTTCTTCCGCTTTGCCTGTCCAGCCTTCTGGGAAACGGTTGCCGCTAATTAAGCCAGCTAACATAGGGTCTTGCTGCAAGCTTTTGTCGGCCTGTTGAATAAAGCGTAGGCCAGTTTCAAAAAAGCGCACTCTGGGTTGCTGGCGTTTTTGGTTGTGGCTAAGGGCTTTAGCTAGGCCAGGCAGCAAGCTAGTACGCATAACCGATAAATCAGCCGATATGGGGTTAGCCAAAGCGAGTGGTTCGTTGTTAGGGTCAAAGGTTAGCGACCATTTGGGGTCAATAAAACTGTAGGTAATGGCTTCTTGATAACCACGAGAAATAAGTAGCTCAGCAATTTTACGTCGGTTAATTTCACTTTCTGGGCGACTTTGAATAATAAGGTTTGCGGTGGGTGCTTTAACGGGTAGGTTGTCATAGCCGTAAACACGCGCAACTTCTTCGATTAAGTCTTCTTCAATGCTGATATCAAAACGGTAGCTAGGTACTTGAGCAACCCAAGCTGCGCCTGTGTCGGTCACTTCTAGGCCAAGGCGGGTTAAAATATCGCTGACTTCAGCGTCATCTAAGCGAATGGCAAGCAATTGTTCTAGGCGAGCTTTACGCAGCGTAACTGGCTGGCGAACGGGCAGGTGGGCTTCTGAAACGGCTTCTGTAATCGGCCCAGCTTTACCGCCGGTAATTTCTAGTAGTAGTTCGGTAGCACGTTCTATGGCTCTTTCTTGTAGCTTGAAGTCTACACCCCGTTCAAAGCGGTGAGAGGCATCTGTGTGCAAGCCATAACCGCGTGCTTGTCCTGCTAGTGATAAAGGATCGAAGTAGGCTACTTCTAGCATTAAGTCTTGCGTGGTTTCATTACAACCGCTGGCTTCGCCGCCCATAATGCCGGCAAGGGCTAGCGCTTGCTGATCATCGGCTATAACCAAGGTTTCAGGCTTTATTTTAAGCTGAGTGCCGTTAAGTAGGGTTAGTTCTTCATTAGGCTTAGCAAAGCGAACATTGATTGCACCCTTGATATTGGCAAGATCAAAGGCATGCATTGGCTGGCCAAGTTCTAACATAACGTAGTTGGTAACATCAACGACTGGATCTAGGCTACGAATACCACCACGGCGCAGTTTTTCTTGCATCCATAAAGGGGTGGTGGCTTGAATATTCACGCCACGAATAATGCGACCTAGGTAGCGTGGGCAGGCCGCAGGCGCTTCTAAGTTAATCGTTGGCTGTTCGGTTATTTCAGCAGCAATGCGATTAAGCACTGGCTGGGTAACGTTCAAACGGTTTAACACGCCCACTTCACGGGCCAAACCTGCAATAGAAAGGCAGTCGCTGCGGTTGGGAGTTAGGTCAACATCAAAAATTTGGTCATCTAGCTGCAGGTAGTCACGAATGTCTTGACCAACCGGTGCGTCGGCGGGCATTTCCATAATGCCATCGTGGCTTTCAGAAAGGCCAAGCTCTTGTTCTGAACTGAGCATGCCAAAAGATTCAACATCACGCAGCTTGGCTTTTTTAATTTTAAAGTTGCCGGGTAATACCGCACCGATACGAGCAAAAGCAGTTTTTAAACCGGCTCTGGCATTGGGAGCACCACACACCACAGTCACAGTTTCTGTGCCATCGGTTACGCTACACACTTGCAGCTTATCAGCATTCGGGTGTGGTTCGGCGCTTAGTATTTCACCAATAACCACACCAGTAAAATCGCCGGCAGCGGCTTCACGGCCATCAATTTCTAAACCGGCAAGGGAAAGTTGTTCATCTAGGCTGTTGGAATCTAACGCGGGGTTGACCCACTCGCGCAGCCATTTTTCACTGAATTTCATTATTTTGGAATCCTGTCTTAAAAGGGTGGCTAATTAGCTGAGTTGGCTTAGGAATTTAATGTCATTATCAAAAAATAAACGCAGGTCATCAACGCCATAACGCAGCATAGAAAAGCGTTCCACGCCCATTCCAAAAGCAAAGCCGGTGTATTTTTCAGGATCAATGCCCGACATTTCTAGTACACGCGGGTGCACCATGCCACAGCCAAGTACTTCTAACCAACGGCCATCGCCACGGTCTACATCCACTTCAATGGAAGGTTCTGTAAAGGGGAAGTAGGAAGGGCGAAAGCGTACTTTTAAGTCTTGTTCAAAGAAGGCACGTAGGAATTGTTGCAAAATGCCTTTTAAATCAGCAAAGCTAATGTTTTCATCAATTAATAGCCCTTCAACCTGATGGAACATAGGCGAGTGGGTCATATCAGAATCGCAGCGGTAAACACGCCCTGGGCAAATAATGCGAATAGGCGGCTGCTTGTTTTCCATTTCACGCACTTGCACGGGTGAGGTGTGGGTACGCAATAAAGTATGGGCATCAAAGTAAAAAGTGTCGTGCATGGCGCGCGCTGGGTGGTGCGCCGGAATGTTTAACGCTTCAAAGTTGTGGTAATCATCTTCAACTTCAGGGCCTTCGGCCACAGTGAAGCCTATGGAAGAGAAAAAATCTTCGATACGGTTAATGGTGCGGGTAACAGGGTGCAGGCCACCCATTTCTTGCCCGCGACCCGGTAGGCTAATGTCGATAGATTCAGTGGCAAGGCGCGCATTTAAAGCAGCGCTATCCAGTTCATCTTTGCGCGCATTTAGGGCGTTTTGCACCACTTCTTTGGCTTGGTTAATAACTTCGCCAGCTTTAGGGCGTTCTTCTGCGGGTAAGCTGCCTAGGGTTTTGAGTAGGCTGGTCAGTTCGCCTTTTTTACCTAGGTAGTGAACTCGGAGTTGATCGAGGGTTTGACTATCCGAGGTCTGGGCTACTTTTTCCAGTGCCTGATACACCCTTTCCTGCAAAGATTGACCTTCAACAGTTAGGGAGGAGAGGTTGTCCATCTGCACAACTCCAGAATAAAAAATGGGTTAAATAAAATCAATAAAAAAGGGGAAGAGCGCAGCCCTTCCCCTGATTACTTTTTGCTAGCTTAAGCTAAAAAACTAGGCCAGAGCGGCTTTAGATTTTTCAACAATTGCTGCAAAAGTAGCCATGTCGTGAAATGCAATGTCGGCTAGCACTTTACGGTCAATAGCAATATCCGCTTTCTTCAAACCAGAAATGAAACGGCTGTAAGACATGCCATTCATACGGGTTGCTGCGTTAATACGAGCAATCCACAGAGCGCGGAACTGACGCTTACGAACCTTACGGTCACGGTAAGCATACTGACCTGCTTTGATAACTGCTTGTTTAGCTACGCGGAATACACGGCTACGAGCGCCATAGTAACCTTTAGCTAATTTTAAAATCTTCTTGTGACGACGACGCGCCTGAACACCACGCTTTACGCGAGCCATACTTTACTCCTGAAAATGAAATAGAAAAACTTAAAGTCCGGCCAGCATACGCTTGATAAGCGGCTGATCTGCAGCTGCAACTTGCTTCATGTTACGCAGTTGACGCTTACGCTTAGGGCTTTTCTTAGTCAGGATATGGCTACGGTGTGACTGCTTGTGCTTAAAGCCGTTGGCAGTCGCTTTGAAACGCTTACGCGCTCCACTTTTGGTCTTAATTTTATTCTTAGACATTGCTAAGTACTCCACAAGTGCATCTTAGGATGCGTTGCAAGGGATTGGGCATGATCCGAGCCCTGTTGCTACCAGCTGCGCCCTAAAGCGCAGAAGGGGATCATTTCTTCTTAGGTGCAAGCATCATTACCATTTGTCTGCCTTCTAAACGAGGGCGAGATTCAACAACAATGAGATCACCTAAGTCTTCTTCGATCCGTTGGAAAAGGCGTAAACCAATGTCTTGGTGCGCCATTTCACGACCACGGAAACGAAGTGTGATTTTCACCTTGTCACCTTCTTCAAGGAAACGAACCATATTACGGAATTTAATCTGGTAGTCGCCTTCGTCAGTGCCAGGACGGAACTTAAGTTCTTTGATCTGGATCTGTTTCTGTTTTTTCTTTTGAGCGTTTTTAGCTTTTTTCGCTTCAAATTGAAACTTACCATAGTCCATTATTTTACAAACAATGGGGTCGGCATCAGAAATCTTAACCAGATCTAATTCGGCAGCCGTTGCACGCTCAAGTGCATCTTCTAGCGTAACTACGCCTACCTGTTCACCATCTTGATCGATTAAACGAACTTCGGTGGCCTGAATATTTTCATTTATTGGTGGCAGGTTCTTTTTCGGATCCCGCCTAATTGGATTAGCGCGCTTGATTGCTATATCTCCATCATTTTTTTAGGGTGACACATTGGGCTCTTGTGACACAAATTAGTGCTGTTCGAGCAATTTAGATTTAAAAGTCTCTAAATCCATTGAACCAAGGTCTTCGCCATGTCGAGTACGAACTGAAACAGTTCCATTCTCTACTTCTTTATTACCAACTACAAGCAAATAAGGAATCTTGGCAAGTGTATGCTCGCGAATTTTAAAGCCTATTTTCTCATTTCTCAAGTCTGTTTCAACACGGAAACCTGAATTAAGCAAACTTTTTGTTAAATCGTTAGCATAATCAGCCTGTTTATCAGTGATATTCATCACTGCAACTTGTACAGGCGCTAACCAAGTGGGTAAATCACCCGCATAGTGTTCAATTAAAATGCCAATAAAGCGTTCAAATGAACCTAAAATTGCACGGTGTAACATCACTGGGTTTTTACGGCTACCATCTTCAGCCACGTATTGTGAGCTAAGGCGACCGGGTAGCACAAAATCTAGCTGTAGCGTACCACATTGCCACACACGACCTATAGAGTCACGTAAAGAAAATTCGATTTTAGGGCCATAAAAAGCACCTTCACCAATTTGCAATTCCCACTTTTGGCCTACTTTGTTTAAAGCGCCTTCAAGTGCGTGCTCGGCTTTGTCCCAAAGTGCATCATCACCTAAGCGGCTTTCTGGGCGTGTTGAAAGTTTAAGTTCAACATCAGTGAAGCCAAACTCTTTATAAACGTCTAGGGTAAGCTGAATAAAACGTGTGGACTCTTCTTCCATTTGCTCTTCAGTACAGAAGATGTGGGCATCGTCTTGAGTAAAGCCACGAACACGCATTAGACCATGCAAAGAGCCTGAAGGTTCATTACGGTGACAAGCGCCAAATTCGGCCATGCGAAGTGGTAAGTCGCGGTAGCTTTTTAAGCCTTGGTTGAATATCTGCAAGTGACAAGGGCAGTTCATCGGCTTGACTGCATAATCACGGCTTTCAGATACAGTGGTGAACATATTGGCTTGGTAGTGTTCCCAGTGGCCTGAACGTTCCCACAAAACCTTGTCAACAACTTGCGGCGTTCTTACTTCAACATAGCCATTTTTGCGCTGAATATCACGCATGTAGTCTTCAAGAATTTGATAAAGCGTCCAGCCATTGGGGTGCCAGAACACCATACCCGGTGCTTCGTCTTGAATGTGGAATAAATCCATACGCTTAGCCAGTTTACGGTGGTCGCGTTTTTCAGCTTCTTCTAAGCGGTGTAAATAGTCTTTTAAATCTTTTTTATCTGCCCAGCAGGTACCGTAAATACGCTGCAGCATTTTATTGTTCGAGTCGCCGCGCCAGTAAGCACCCGATACACGCATCAGCTTAAAGGCTTTAATTTTGCCAGTGCTAGGAATGTGGGGGCCGCGACAAAGGTCGGTAAACTCACCTTGGCGGTAAAGTGATAATTCTTCATGGGCAGGAATATCACGAATAATTTCTGCTTTATAAAACTCACCCTGCTGCTCAAAAAACATGACCGCTTCATCGCGTGACATGGTGAGGCGTTCAACAGGAATGTCCTGCTTAATTAGCTCGGCCATGCGTTTTTCAATGGCTTCTAAATCTTCAGGTGTAAAGGTGCCTTCAATATCGAAATCGTAGTAAAAGCCATTTTCGATTGTTGGGCCAATAGTGACCTGAGTGGCGGGCCACAACTGTTTAACAGCCATCGCCATTAAGTGAGCGCAAGAGTGACGCAACACTTCAACGCCTTCAGCATCTTTAGCGGTAATAATGGCTAGGTTGCTGTCTTCGGTTATTAGGTAGCTAGTGTCAACGAGTTGATCGTTTACCTTGCCAGCTAAGGCAGCTTTGGCAAGACCAGCACCGATTGATTCAGCAACTTGAAATACGCTAACAGCCTGATCAAAACTACGTTGGCTGCCATCGGGGAGAGTAATTAAAGGCATTATTTATCCTGAGCAGTGGTGTCCCGTACGAGAGGACACTTGGTTCATGTTCATGAAGGCAGAAATTGCCTGCTAGCGGCGGCCACCAGACGAAGGTGACACTTTCCCGTTTACAGTAGGCTTCTGTATCAAAAAACTAACGATTAAAACTAAGTATGAAAATAAAAGCCGACCCAAGGTCGGCGCAAAATATTGCCACTAAAACAAGGTTTTGTCTAGTTTACTCACTAGCTACTAGGGTTTTACTGGTATAAAACACCCTGTTTAGGTAAAGGCGTTCCATCAAGGGCTGGGTAATTACTTATTAATTGCAAACGTCCCTGCAAAAACCAACGCACCGCAATGGGGTATAACAGGTGTTCTTGGACCTGCACCTTGCTGGCTAGGCTAGCTTCATCATCGTCCACCGTGACAGAAACTTTAGCTTGCAAGACTAAAGGGCCGCCATCTAACTCTTCGGTTACAAAGTGAATACTTAAACCGTGCTCTTCATCGCCTGCTTCTAATGCGCGGCGATGAGTGTGTAAGCCTTTGTATTTGGGTAATAAAGAAGGATGAATGTTCAGTAATCGACCATTAAACTTCAACACAAAAGCCGGTGACAAAATACGCATAAAGCCAGCAAGTACCACTAAATCTGGCTGCTGTTCTTCTACTAGCCGCGCCAGCTGCACATCATAAGATTCACGGTTAGGAAAATCTTTGGCACTTAGGGTTAGGGCTGGAATACCGGCTTGACGCGCCCGCTCTAAACCAAAAGCGTCAGCTTTATCACTAATAACCGCCACAATTTCACCACCCAATCCTTCCTTGGATTGAGCGGTATCGATGAGTGCTTGTAAGTTACTGCCATTGCCTGAAATAAGAACCACCACACGACCTAAGTCAGGTGTTTCACCTTCTAGCATCATGCTTTAAGCCCTTTAATAATAACGGCTTCTTCACCTACTTGGCGCTGAGTAATTTCACCTAGTTCAAAAACGGTTTCACCTGCGGCTTCAAGCTTTTTAGTAAGTTCAGCAACGCGCTTAGCATCCACCGCTAAAACCATGCCAATACCGCAGTTTAAGGTGCGGTACATTTCTTTTTCAGCTACTTGACCGGCTTCTTGTAGCCAATCAAACACAGCAGGGCGCTGATAATTGGTTAGATCAAGTTCTGCTTTGCAGTTATCTGGCAATACACGAGGAATGTTTTCAAACCAGCCACCGCCAGTAATGTGAGACAAGGCATGAATACCTTCATCGCCACGAACCAAAGGCAGTAAAGATTTAACGTAAATGCGTGTAGGTGCCATTAGGGCATCGCTTAATTTTTGACCATCTTTTAAAACTGTATCTAAAGATTCACCTGAAACTTCAACGAGTTTGCGAATTAGTGAATAGCCATTGGAGTGGGGGCCAGAAGAGGCTAAACCTAATAAGCGGTCACCGGCTTTCACTTTAGTGCCGTCAATGATTTCTGACTTTTCTACAATACCGACACAAAAGCCTGCTAAATCGTAATCATCGCCTTCGTACATGCCAGGCATTTCAGCAGTTTCACCACCCACTAGCGCACAGCCTGCTTGTTCACAGCCTGCGCCGATACCCGTTACAACATCGGCTGCTACATCAACGTTTAAATGGCCGGTTGCATAATAGTCTAAAAAGAACAAGGGTTCAGCGCCGCAGACTAATAAGTCGTTAACACACATGGCTACCAAGTCGATACCAATGGTGTCATGCTTATTTAAGTCGATGGCTAAACGTAATTTAGTGCCTACGCCGTCGGTACCAGAAACTAAAACAGGCTCTTTGTAACCGGCAGGAATTTGGCAAAGTGCGCCGAATCCACCAAGACCACCCATAACTTCTGGACGGCTGGTGCGCTTGGCAACACCTTTAATACGTTCAACTAGGGCATTGCCTGCGTCTATGTCTACGCCAGCATCTTTATAAGTAATGGGGGTTTTACTACGGCTCATGAGGTGTCCTGCGTTAGAAAAATTGGAACGGTAAAGTTGGGCAAGAAGCATAAAGTTGCGTATTCTAGCACTCCAGCGAGCGAGTCTCCATGAGCTAAAGTCGCTCAAGTTAAAATTATTTATGTTTAAGTCAGTCATTCCCACTTAAAGCAAAGGGATAGAATAGGTGAAAATGATAAAAAGCAGCTTCTTGATTCGTTTACTTAGCCCACTTTTTTTAGCAACCCTGCTATTAAGCCAACAAGTGCAAGCTGAACGTTTGCTCAACCTTTACACGCTAAGCAGCCTAGTAGCCGACACTTCAGACGAACAGCGTGCTGTGGTTGCTAATGTGCTTTTACGTGAACTCTTGGTTAGGGTTTCAGGCACTGAACGGGTGCTTGAAAAAATGCCACCAGAAGATTTTAGTAAAACACCAGAGCTTTATAGTGAAAGCCCACACTTTGAACTTTGGACTGAACTCACCTCTGCACAACATTTAATTAACCAATACAGTTACACCGCCAGTTCACAGCTATTAACAACTAGTAGTGGCGAACAAGTTAATGCCCAACAGCTAGAGCTAACGTTTGGTGAGGCGGGTGTTAAACAGTTACTCAGGCGCTTACAAGCCCCCGTTTGGGATGTTAATCGCCCTAAAGTTTTATTTTGGGTGGCTTTAGAAGGCAGAGGTGGACGCACTTTAATTACGCCTGAATCAAACCTACCTTTATCTAACGTATTAATTAGCCAAAGTGAAAAGCGAGGTGTGCCTTATTTGCTGCCTAATTTTTCTTTACACCCAGTAGCAGACACCTTGTTTTCAGATATCTGGGGTGGTTTTAGCCAGCAAATTATTACTGCCTCTGAACCCTACCAAGCCGACGCTATAGCGGTGGGTAAAGTAAGGGCTTCTGGCAAACATTGGCGGGTTGAATGGCTGTTATTAACAGGCATGAGCAGCGTTAGCCATACCGCCTCAGTGGCAACCTTAAGGGATGTTTTACAAGAAGGCGTTAACTTTACTGCTGAACAGTTATCTAGCCGTTATGCTAGCCACGCCAGCCAAAACGCAGGCACTTATAAAATAATGGTCAGTAATTTACGCCAAGTACAAGACTATGCAGCCATTAACAGCTATTTAAATAACTTGTCTTTAACCCGTAAAGTGCGCGTGGTTTATTCTGCAGACCAACGTGTCTTGTTTGAAGTAACACTAAGGGGCGGTTTAGATCAGCTAAGTGTTAATTTAACGCTTGATAACCGATTAAAAGAAGAGTCTTTTCTTGGGTTACAACAAAGTACTAATTACCCTAAGCAACCTGTTACAGACCAGCAAAACAAGCCAATGGCTGAACAGGCCGATGCTTACTTTCGTTGGGAAGCCAATTAAGTGCGGTGGATATGAGCTTTAAACCAATGCAATTATCGTTAGGTGTCAACCTTCAAGATGACCTGAATTTCGATAATTTTTTATCAGGTCAAAACTCGGCTGTTTTAGCACAACTGAAAGGGTTATTTTCCTCTAAAGATGACGTCTTCAGTTTTATCTACCTTTGGGGGCGCGAAGACTCAGGTAAAACCCACCTACTTAAAGCCACTTGCTACCAAGCAGAAGTGCTCACTAAAAGCCATTGTTACTTAAACCTTGCCGATGAAACTGATGTCAGCGTTTTAACAAATATAAGCAGTGAAGTGGTTTGCATTGATAATTTACAGGCAGTGGCTGGAAATTCACTGTGGGAAGAAGGCTTATTTCACCTATTTAACCGCATTCGTGAACAACAGGGCCTGCTAGTCTTTTCTGCATTAAGTGGCCCTAACCACCTAGGTATCGTTTTACCCGATTTAGTTTCACGGCTTTCTTGGGGGTTAACCTATGCCTTACACCTTTTGCAAGACGATGAAAAACTGCTAGCTTTCAAACTTCGTGCGCGGCAAAGAGGAATGGACGTACCAGATGAAGTTATCCGTTACTTAATTCATCGCAGCCCAAGAAAGCTAAGCGGTCTTTTTGCCTTGCTTGATGTGTTAGATGATGCCAGCTTAAAAGAGCAGCGTAAATTAACCATTCCCTTTGTTCGTCAGGCATTAAGTTGGTAGTATTTGCCTGCTGTTACATATATTTATGATTTAGGCTTTCACTTGCAGGCCTCTTAGAGTTAATCTATCAGTGTTAAAAGATTAGCATTTAAGCAAACTGTAGCGTCAGCGTCAGAAGGAAAAAGTCTTGGCTAGAATCTCTGAGCAGGAAGTAACACTCATTCTTCAGCAGTCCCTTGATCTTGTTTTAATTCTTGATCCGGGTGATTTAACGCTGATGTTTGTAAACGATAATGGAGCTAACTGGCTAGGTTACACAGCAGCAAAATTAATGGATAAACTACCTATTGAGTTTATGCCTGAAATGTCTGCTGCCGAGCTAGAAAGCATACTCGAAAACTTACGTGTTCTTGACGAGGGTGAAGGAACAGTTGTAGTCACTCCCGTACGCCGCAGTATTGGTAATGACCACGATTTTGAATTTCGCTTAAACCTTATACAAATTAATAACCGTGAATTTGTATTAATGAGTGGCCGCGATATAGCAGAACGCTTAGCTGTTACAGATCAAGTACATAATTTGCTTGCTGATGAACAGACTAAGTCGGCTCAGGATAAAACCACGAAGCTTTATCAGCGTGATGCCTTCTTAGAAATCTTCCGTAATCTAGTGAGTGAAGTAGGGCCAGACGGCCTACGCTTAACACTGGTTATGATCGACATGAAAAACCTGCATGAGATTAACGCTCAGTATGGTCAAAGTGTCGGTGATCGCGTGTTACGCAGCATGGGCAGCCTTTTAACTCATGCCGTTACGAAAGACGATATTTGTTCACGTTTTAGTGGCCGCAAACTTTGTATTTTAATGCCAGGCAAAGGCCAGAATGACGGTTTAATGTTGGCAGAAAAAATAAATAGAGCACTGGCTAAGGTTAAATATTCAGAATTCCCAACCCTGCGGGTGCATACCAGTATTGGTGTTGCTGAATTACCAGAACCCAATGAACCGGAGCTATTGCTTGAAAAAGTAATAAGCCAATTGCGCGAAATCAAATCAGCTGAGATCGCACAAGAGGTACACCGTTTAGGCTTACTAACATTACAACTGCCCTAGTTGTAAATGCATTAGTTTTGACATCCTCCCCGACCTAAAGAGGGTGTCGCAAAAGCCATGAAGCGATAAAATGCTGACAACGATGCTTTGCTTGAGAGCCTGCCATGTCAACAGCCCGCTTACCCTCACTAGATGGACGACAGTTCTCGTTATTTCAAAC
>JAAYGA010000222.1 GCA_012727935.1 Pseudomonadaceae bacterium
GAACAACCCTTTGCAGCCGTCGATTTTATTGAATTGTGCGATAAGTTTACACACATTTTATTAAGCCAAGTACCGCAATTAACAACCGCAGCAGCAGAGCAGCCCATTGCCCGTGGTACAGAAGATGCAGCAGAGCTTGTTGAAGCCGGTGATAGGCAGTTGCCCAAATTAACGCTTCAAGATGATGGCGTGCGGCGTTTTATTGCTTTGGTTGATGAATGTTATGACCGGGGCGTACCCCTTTATTTAGAAGCCGCTGTGCCTCTTGAAGCCCTTTACCTTGAAGGCGCGCTAGCTTTTCCATTTCGCCGTGCGCTGAGTCGGCTGCAAGCAATGCAGCTGCAGCGTTTTGCTCAAAAAATATAATTTCTTTTACTTTTTAGGTGCATTCCTTGTACAAAGACTTAGCGTTTGACCACGATGATTATACGATTGATCAGCTTAGAGATTTAGATTATGAGCTTGATGAAGATTCAATGTCTGACCCAGATTTTAGAGATTTAGTTTTTGACGACTATGCCATAGAAGAGCCTGAGGTTTTTTTAGACGTTCCTTTTGTGCCAACCGACGAAAAGGTGGTGCAGGCCATGTTAGATTTGGCTGAAGTGAATAGTAAAGACCTGCTTTATGATTTGGGCTGTGGCGATGGGCGCATTGTTGTGGCGGCAGCTTTAGACAGAAATGCACGGGGCATTGGCATTGATATGGACCCTATGCGTGTTGCCGAGGCGATGGAATATGCCGGTAATACGGGTGTTGAGTTTATGGTCGATTTTTTTGAGGGTGATTTACTTGAAGCTGATTTTAGCCAAGCCACTGTGGTTACCCTGTATTTATTAGATTTAGTTAATGTTGAGCTTAGGCCAAGGCTGCTGAATGAATTGCGCCCTGGCACACGCATTGTATCTCATGCTTTTGATATGGGTGATTGGCGACCCGATGTGCGACAAAACTTCAGCGGCATTAATTTATTTAAGTGGATAGTGCCAGCCAAAGTAGCCGGTAGCTGGCAATGGCAGGCCGCCAGTGGTGAAACTTATAAAGTAGAACTGCAACAAAAATACCAAAGGGTGAAAGGTAAGGCTTGGATTGATGGTAAAAAAGCCCAGTTAAAAAGTGCTTTATTAATGGGTGATTTACTAGAGCTGCAAATTCAAACCACGCCAGAAAGCCAAGCAGCCAGTTTTGTAATGCGTTGTGAAGCAGAACAGCTGGTTGCTGCCGAAGGTGATTTACAAGCCACGCCAGCAGTTAGACTTGAAATTCAAACGATTTAAGCCATTTTTAAGCCGATTAATAAGAATAATTAAAATTACTACTATTTAATGATTTATGTTATTAGACTAGCTAGAAAATAAGAAGAAGCTTGGCAATGTACCCAGCTTAAAAATGTAATAGGCATATATAATATAAAAAAATGCACAATTAAATCATAGATGATGGCAAATTAATTGCCTGAAAGAGCAGGTGCTTATGAGCATGAAAAAGTGGCCAAAAATAATCGTTATTGCTGGAGTTGCAGGTTTAGCTCTAGCTTATTCTTTAGGTCAGTTGTTACCTAATTTACGAACCAATGAAACAACAATTCAAGTTGATATTAATGACCCTCAATTAATTAAAAAAGGCGAATACATTGCCCGAACAGCCGACTGTGTTGCTTGCCACACTACCTTAGGTGGCGAAAGCTATGCTGGTGGCTTGCCTATGCTAACGCCCCTAGGTGCGGTTTATTCAACCAACATTACCCCAGATAAAGAAACTGGCATTGGCCTTTATAGCTTTGATGACTTTAACAACGCCACCAAGCACGGCGTGCGTAAAGATAAGAGCGCCTTGTATCCTGCTATGCCTTACCCTTCTTACCAAATTATGCCCGATGAAGACGTGGCGGCAATGTATGCCTACTTTATGTCGGGTGTTAAAGCCGTTCGTCAGGAAAATAAAGATAGTGAGTTACCGCCCATATTAAACTGGCGTTGGCCCTTGGCTTATTGGCAGGCAATTTTTGCACCAAAACGTGAATTCACCCCTGAAACCAGTGACCCTGTTTTAGCGCGTGGTCAATACTTGGTTGAAGGCCCAGGCCACTGTGGTTCTTGCCACACTGAACGCGGTATTGGCTTTCAAGAGTTAACCTTATCTAACGCAGGTTCTGAAGTGTTTTTAAGTGGCGCAGTCATTGATGGCTGGCGGGCTAAAAGCTTGCGAGGCGAATATGAAGGCTTAGGCATTTGGAGTACCGCAGAGCTAGTCGACTTCTTTAAAACAGGCCGCACCAATATTACAGCAGCTTTTGGTGCTATGGCTGAAGTGGTTGAACACAGCACACAATACATGACAGAAGACGACCTTTATGCCATGTCTGCCTACTTAAAAACACTTAGCCCAGCCACAGGCCAACCAGTAACTGCGCCTGTAAAAGTGGATGTCACCACCCAGAAACTAATGGATGGTGTCTATGATTCACGGGGTTCAATCTTGTATGCAGAATATTGCCAAGTGTGTCACCGCGCCGACGGTAAGGGTGTGCCGCGCATTTTTCCAGCACTTGAAGGCAACAGTGCAGTTTTCTCTAAAGATGCTGATTCGGTGTTACAAATTACCTTAAGTGGTGGCCGTATGCCTCAAACGCCCCACGACCGTATGGCTTTCACCATGCCAGAGTTCATTAACTTAAGTGATGCCGATGTTGCTGAAGTGGTTAACTACATACGCAACAGTTGGACTAACCAAGCGTCTGAAATTACGGTGGATGATGTTGTAAAAATGCGCCATTTCCTAAGTAAAAAGCCAAAAACGGGTACAGATATAGCGCCTGACTTAAGCATTGATTCTGCATCAAAAGTTTCTGCATCAAGAGGAGCAAACCATGAATAAATCTTTCATTAAACTGCCTGCTGCTGCCTTGGTTCTAGCTTTTCTGGCACTAGGTATCAGTGGCTGCTCCGACCCTAAGCCGGTTGAACGCAACGCAACACAGTTTGACCTAGTTAATACTGACGATGCTAACCAAGACATAGGCACTTATGTGTTGCCGCAAGATACGTCTATTTTGAATGAACCTAATGCTGATCAGATTTTTTACGGCAAGCGGTTATTAAACGAAACCAAGCGCCTAATGCCTGAGCATGTCGGTGCTGCTATGAACTGTAACAGCTGCCATATTTCGCAAGGTAAAATTCCACTGGGCGACCCCTACATCAACAGTTTCAATACCTACCCCCGTGTTATGCCACGTTCAGGTAAAGAAATTGATCTAGTAGGCCGCATTAATGGTTGCTTCCAGCGTTCGATGAATGGCAAGCCTGTACCGCGTGAATCAGAAGAAATGAAGGCGATGGTTGCCTACATGGAATGGTTGGCGCAAAACACCCCGAAAAACCAAAAAGTAGCCATTGAAAATGCCGGTAGTATTGACACTTCCTTGGTGGCAGACACTGTTCGTGGCGAAAAAATTTACTATGCCCAGTGTGCCGCTTGCCACGGCGATAACGGTGAAGGCTTGAAAGATAGCCGTGGCGATATTGTTTTCCCACCCTTGTGGGGCGATGAGTCTTTTAACATTGGTGCAGGCATGGCGCGCACTTATAAAGCCGCGGCCTTTGTTAAATACAACATGCCAATGGGGATTCAAACAAAAGGCTTGTGGGGGCATGGTAACGTGCTAAGCGACCAAGATGCTGTTGACGTATCTGAGTTTTTTGCCCACAAACCACGCCCAGATTTCCCAGGCAAGGTGAACGACTGGCCAACAGGTAAAAAGCCTAAAGACGCTCGCTACTAGTTTTAAAGCGGCTAACCTAAAACTAGTCACACTAAGCTTATCGCTCTAAATGAGTAGTACAAAAGCCTGCTTTAAAGCAGGCTTTTTATTGCTTTTAAAACCGGCAAACCTAGCCAAAGCTTTTGGCTTACTTTAGTCTTTGGTTAGATTCAATAGTTAGGCTAATTGACATCCTCCCTGCCCTAAAGAGGGTGTCGCAAAAGCCATGAAGCGATAAAATGCTGACAACGATGCTTTGCTTGAGAGCCTGCCATGTCAACAGCCCGCTTACCCTCACTAGATGGACGACAGTTCTCGTTATTTCAAAC
>JAAYGA010000223.1 GCA_012727935.1 Pseudomonadaceae bacterium
AATGAGCGGTTGAAATAAAGTTTGTAAACTTTGCTGCCAAGCATTTTCTAACTGCAACAATGTTTTTACATTCACCAGCCTAGCAACCGCCTTGGGCAACCAAGCTTCTATTGCCAAACCCTTACGAAAACTGATGCGGTGCCAAGCCCACTGGCGCAATGGAAAATATAACCAGCCCACCACTGCCGTTGCCAAAGCCAAGGCTGAAGCATTGGAAAGGGTTAAAAAACTTGCCAACAGTAGATCCATTAACAAAATAGCCACGCCACCCAAAAACCATGCCCAAATAGAAAACCACCAGCGTTCTAAATCGAATAAACGGTAACGCAACACACCTAAGGCCAAGCCACCATACATCAGTAAAAAAGTAGTAAACATTAAGCCTTGTGAAGCTAAAGGCGGCATTTGCAGTAAAATAGGCAACATGATGCCCCCTGCAAAAAATACCGTGCCAGCATAAATAGACAGCAACATCCAGCGCACTGCGCCCCTATCTAAAGGCTTGTTGCGTGCCAACCACCACTGCACAAACGAGCCTAATAAGCCAAATAAAAATAGGCTAAACACCCATAAATAAGAACCCGTTGCTGGCCCTTGGGTCAGCTGAAAACCATCGACCAGCAAATTGGCGGCAAAAACCAAGTAGGCAAAGAGGCTAATCGTGTATTTAGTAATTGCCCGTGGGTAGCTCCACAAAAATGCAGTTAAAGAGGCAGAAAACAGCATAGCGCCAGCATGGTTAAGCAAAGACAAGGCATGAAACAACTGCCCATCAATTAAAAAATTTCGTGTACTATAAATAGCAGCCGCAAAAGTAAATAATAAATAACTAAAACCCGTTAAAACAAAGGCGTTAATACCTTGATAGTTAGGGCGTACGCTTTTAATAAGCACACAAATTAAAAAACCTAAGCTTCCACAAGTAATTTGCAACCAAAACATTGCAGGCAAGTCTTTTAATGTGCGTGGTTTAGCTTCTAGCTTTTCAACACTGGCATCACTTAACAACATGGTTAGTTGCTGTTGTTTTAAATGGCTTAATAATTGGCTATTTAATGCCATTAAATTATTAAACTCTTGGTAAGTTTCTACTGTGTCAGGCTCTTCTAATGCCAAATGAAAAGATGCTAGAAAAACTTCTTCGCCTGCATGAAAACTAACCACTGTTTGGGGTGCTTGATCTGGCTTTTTAACCTGCAAAAGCTGCTGTTCAGTAACAGAAAACTGCCAAGCGGTTTGTGGCAATGTTAGCGCACTAGTAATCACCAGCCCTAGGGCTAACAATAGAAACAGCAAACCCGAATATAAGCGTAACCTAAGCAACATAACGATCTCTGTAATTTATTTTTACAATTATAAAACAAATAACCTGCCCTAGCCCCCTTATTTAGGGGGGTAGGGTGCTGGTTAATTTCGCCTTATATTAGTGGCTAATATAACCTGTTCGTTATGGGGAAAACGCATGAGAAACTATAAAAAAATACTATTAGCCGCAGCAATAACAGCTTCACTCGTGGGGTGTGGTAGTAATCAAACCTTGCCACCAGTCAACGATTCAGGTGAAAAACCTTCCTTTCAAACCAGTGGTAACCCCGTTGGTGTAAAAGCGGATCAACCAATCGCCATCGCTTCTTTTCGGGTGTTGTTCGTAACAGAAGGCAAGCGAACTCAAACTGCAGCAGATTCAGGCCGTTGGGGTAGTACAGGTAAAGCTAAGTCTAGCGCAACGATAAAAACAACCTTAACGGGTGTGGATTCAGCACTGATGCAGCAAATTACTGATAATGCTTATCGTAATTTTAGCCAAAGCTTAACCGCACAAGGCTTTAATCTTTTACCTTTAGATAAAGTAACGACTAATAAAGAATTTAAAAAATTAGAAAAACGTGAAAATGGTCAAAGTGAATCAGCACTTAAAGCCATGAAAAAAATGTTTGTAGATAATAAAGCCGATCTTAAGCAATACCCTATTTATTCACCTAAGGGCTTACCTTTATTAGAAGAAACTTTTATGTGTAAGCAGCTCGACCCTTTATTTCAAAGCCTTTGTTTACCTAAGGTAGCAAGTGATATGGGCGTAACACTATTACACGTTTCTTATGTAGTAGATTACAGCTCGTTTGATTCATCAGCCAAAGCAGGTAAACGATTCGAAACCAACTCAGTTTATGCCAATGCTAAAGTAAGTACTGGGCAAAATATTCACCTACACCCAAGCAGAACTGGACTCGTTGCTATTAGCCCTAAAGGTAAAGAATTGTATTTTAACTTAGCAGAAGATAACCCCTATCAAGGTTTAAGTGCTTTTGGTGAAACCGTCGAAGCTACTTCAACTACCGACAAGGCAGTTTCAGGGTTCAAAAATACGATGGGCATGTTAAGCGCAGTAGCTGGTGGCTCATCTAGTTCTGACAGCACTGTAACCTATGAAATGCAGGCCAAACCAGCCATTTACCAAGCAATAGTGAATGATATGCTAACCGCCAGCTCTCAAGAAATGGTTTGGGGT
>JAAYGA010000224.1 GCA_012727935.1 Pseudomonadaceae bacterium
GAAGTGGAAAAAGACAGCAAAGGCCGTCCGACCAGTGCAATTTTAACCACCGATGGTAAGCCTGTTGAAATCGGCGGCATGGAAAAAATGGCCAAGTCGAAGAATAACGGCGTTGACCCACAATCCATGATCGACCTTTACGGTGCTGATACGGTTCGCTTGTTCATTATGTTTGCTGCGCCGCCCGATCAGTCCCTAGAATGGTCTGATACTGGCGTTGAAGGGGCTAACCGCTACCTAAAACGCTTGTGGCGTTTAGTTCACCAACACCTGTTAGCAGGCACGCCTGGTGAATTAGACCTTAGCCAACTAACGGCAGAGCAAAAGAACCTGCGCCGCAAAACCCATGAAACCATTAAGAAAATTACTGACGATATGGGTCGCCGCATTACCTTTAACACCGCCATTGCTGCTGTGATGGAACTCACCAATGAGCTATCACGCTTTAATGAGTTAGATCCACTCAGCCTAGCTATAGCCCGTGAAGGTTATCAGGCGCTAATTATTATGCTGTCGCCCATTACGCCGCACATTTGCCATAAGTTATGGCAAGAGTTGGGTAATGAAAATAGCGTGATTGATGCGCCTTGGCCCCAAGTGGATGAAACCGCTTTAACCCGCGACAGCCTAACCATGGCGGTTTCTTTTAATGGCAAGCCACGTGTGCAGCTTGAAGTGCCTGCCAATGCCGATAAAGACACCATTGAAAAACTGGCACTGGCCGATGAAAAAGTGCAGAAACACCTTGAAGGTAAAACGCTGCGTAAAATCATTGTCGTTCCCGGCAAGCTTATTAACCTAGTGGTTGGTTAAGATGCTTAGCTCAATAAAATCACGCTTCAGTTTTAGCCTTGTTTTGCTACTGCTACTGTTAACCAGTGCCTGTGGCTATAGGCTCAGTGGTTTTATTGAGCTGCCCCCCAGCTTACAGCCGCTACACATTGAAAGCCAAAGTAGTGCTGCTAACCTAGCCGCCACCCTTGCAAGGCAATTAGAACAATCCGGCATAACACTCAGCCCAGAGCTAAGCACTAGCCGCTTGCGCTTAGAACTTAAAGATTTTAGTTCTAGCCAACGCCAAGTGGTGTTTGGTCAAAGAGAGGAGTTTGAGCTAAGCCTGCAAATTACTGCCAGCGCCAAAGATAGCGAAGGTGAAGCCCTGTTTACTAACCAAGTTTTTCAGGCTTACCGCCAATATGCTTACAAGCGAACTGAAAGCCTCTTAGCCCGCGACAGTCTACGCAGTGAATTATTACGCAATATGGAAAATGATTTAATTCGTCAGCTCACCCTACGCATTCAGGCGTTACAACCATGAAAATAACAGCCAATAAACTGGCTGCCAGCCTAAAAAAGCAACGGCCTAAAATAATTTGGTTGATGGGCGATGAGCCATTACAAATGCAAGAAGCTGCCGACTTAATTCGTGCAACCGTTAAAAAACAAGGCGTTACTGAGCGTGAAGTGTTTGATGTAGGCGCTAATTTTGTGTGGCAAAGCCTGCTTGAAGCTTCCGCTAGCATGTCTTTATTTGGTGATAGCAAGCTTGTTGAAGTGCGTTTGGGTGCTAGTAAAACAGGTAAAGAAGGCGGCGAAGTTATTAGAAAGCTTTGCGATGGCTTAGCTAATAGCCCTGATGTTTTTCTTTTTACTAGTAACAAGCTAGATGCTGCTCAAACTAAAAGTGCTTGGTATAAAGCCGTTGACCAAGCCGGTTTAATGGTACAAATTTGGCCAGTTAATGCAGCACAACTACCCCAGTGGATTAACGAGCGTTGCAGTGCAACAGGGCTTGCGCTTGAACCTGCCGCAGCTACTTTGTTAGCTGAAAAAGTGGAAGGCAACTTGCTAGCCGCCGCCCAAGAAATTGAAAAGCTACGCTTATTTGTTAAAGAAGGTGAAGTATTAAGTGCCGAAAACCTACTGCTATTAATTGAAGATGCTAGCCGTTATAGCCTGTTTGATTTAGCCGATGCCTGCTTAGAAGGTAAGGGCAACAGAGCCGCTCGTATTCTTCGTGGCTTGCAAGCCGAAGGCACCGAAGCCCCTTTATTATTATGGGCCTTGGCAAGGGAAATTCGCCAAATTTGCCACCTAGCTTTTAAGCTAAACGATGGCTTACCTTTTGACACCCTTTGCCAACAATTACGCATTTGGGATGCGCGTAAACCCCTTTACTTCAACGCCTCGCACCGCCTAAGCCTGCGCCAAGCCCAGCAACTGCTACAACTAGCCAGCCGCTGCGACCAAGCCATTAAGGGTTCTGGTGAACCACTAAACGATTTACTACTTCAGCTAGTAGTCCAGTTTAGCGGCCAAGCACCTGCTTTAATTAGCGCCGCCTCATCTAATTAGTGTAGCCGCTGTTTAGCAGTAACTAATGCGGTTGCTGCCTGGTTCCAGTCCCTTGCTTTTTCGCCCGGCCAAGCCAGCGTATACCAAAGCCCCACTTGGGGTGGCACAGCAATTAATAGGCTTAATAAACGTTGACTAAAGGTTTCTAATAGTTCGGTACGCTGTTCTGATTCATTCATAAAAAAGTTGTAACCGGCTAAAAGGGCGCGCGAAAAATCATCCCAACCATAATATTCTTCAATAATTAGCTTACGCACCTTAGCCAACCAATCACGTAGTTGGGCATCATCTAACCAGTCAATTTGATAACCAGCAACGGCTAAATCAACCAGCTGCACCATATCCCAAGCGGTTAAATCAACATCATTAATACCTAAGCTATTGTGCTTAACCCTTAATAAACGTTGATAATAAGCCTCTTGTTCTTCATCCCGCTCGTCTTGTTCATGCATTTCAATTTCAGTGGCTAAACGGGCAGCATTCAAAGTGAAAGGTGAAAAAGCAATTAAATATTCTTGGCGATCGCCTGCATAATAAAGGTGGTTAAGGTAATCAATAAGGTCATCAGCGGTTTGAAATAAATGCGTATCTTGCAGCAAGTTTTTTAATTCATCGCGTGGCCAAGCCGGTAGTTTTTCAGGCCAAGACCAATGAATGCCCGTTAAAGGGCCTACTAGGTTTAAAGTGGCTAAATCGGCTTCGCTGACTGGCTTGCCCGGTTCTGTAAAACTAACTGCGGGGCGTCTCCAAGGAATAAAGCGAAATAAGCTGCCGGGGTCTTTTAAGTGCCAATCTAACTCGGCCAATAAAGGCTTTTCATCATCGACTTGTGAAAGCAGTTCGTCCCAACCTTGCCAAGCTAAAAGCATTTCTTGTGCTGAAGAGTAGTGCCAGCTTAAATAATCTTTTAAAGCTAAGGTTAATTGTTCTATTTCTGCTGCTGGGTAGTGTTGGGTTTCTTCAGCTTTTACTAAATAAAAAGTGTATTTTTCAGCCATAATAATGCAAGCAGGGTGTTTAACCAAAGCTGCCAAATGGGATGATTGCTGCCGCCATTTATCCCAAGTTTTAGGTGCTTCTGATAAGTTTTTAGCTAAGCGTGGTGCTTTGTTAATGCGGCAATTTAGGGCTAGCTGATCATAGTGGTGTACACGCCCCGGCTGCCAAAACCTTGCCAAGGTTGAAGTTAAGGCTTCATCGGGATGAATATCTAAGCCGGCAAATAAGTAGTCCCTTGCTTCTTCACGGCGTTCTTCGGGCAATTCATCGGGCGCTAAGCCGGTAAGTAAACTGGCATCATCACGCAAACTGGCAATTAAACAGGTTAATAAAAAAGGATCATCTAGGGCTGCTGAAAAGCTGTTTTTGGCGTCACGAAAGTCGGGGTGATCTAAAGACAAGGCTTGCCAATCTAACTGCTGAAAGGGTGAAAAAGGAGACTCTAACAGCACTGCCCAAGTGTGTTCTAGCTCGGGGCTTAGGGTGAAATCGGTTTGGGTTTCCCATAACTGGTAACCTAATAAATAACTTTCGGCTAGGGCTTGCCAAGAAGAATATTGGCTACGCAATAACCAGAGTGCAATAAGTGAAAAAGTACGCCATTCGGCTTGGCTTAAATAGCCTGCTAAATAACCAGCAAAGGCTAAGTCTGCCATGCGTACCCAATCCCAAGCGGCAACGTCTAGCTTGCTACCGGGTTCAAGATCGGCTAATAAATTGGCGTAATCTTCATAGCCTTCTGGCAATTCACTGCGCCAAACTTCGCGGTCAGCTTCTTCTGCCTGTTGTAGCCAAATAACATCGAGCTGCCAAGCATAACGCTGCCCCTGCCCTGCCATCCAATAAAGTAACTGCTTACAATCTTTGGCTGAATGCACCTGCCAATATTCATTCAAGGTGGCTTTTACATCAGGCCAAAACTTTTGCTTTAAACCTTCGCTGTTATTTAATGCCTGCTGATAAACTACAAAACTAGAAGACCTAACCGCCAGTGCATAACCTAAGGGTGTTTTACGAACCTGCAAAGCTTTAGGTAGCTGCGTGGTTAAACTACTTAACGGGCATTCAACAGCAAAACTTTGTTGCCAGTTTGAAAAATCAGCCCTTGCCAAGCGTTGAAGTTTTGCTGCACCATAATCTTCTTGCTGCAAAGCATGGATTAGTTGTTTAGATTCAGGGTAAGCTTGCTGCAAACGCTGGGCAAAAAGCTCTAGCCAAGCTTGGCATTCGGCAGGGTCTATCCAGTGTAAGTGCTGCATGGCTGCTAACACCTGCACACTATTAACCAGTTCACTTGCAGAAGCCTGTTGCCAAGCAAGGTGTAAAAATGCATAGGCATCTGCTAAATGAACTAGGTTACATTCAGCTAAAATTTCACCTATTTCACGATCATCAACCGAAGTTAATAATAATGGGTGCAGCCAGCAAGATAAGGTTACAGACAAAAGAACCCCCGAAGAAAAAGAACAAAAAAACTGAGTTACCTATTCTAACTGAGTGAAGCACTAGCGTCAGGCCAATTGAACAGAGAAGGCGTTATGAAACACAAAATAGCTATTAAATGGATTTACGCAGCAAAAGATGAACAAGACGGAACACGCATTTTAGTCGACCGTATTTTACCCCACGGTCGAGATTTGCACGACTTAGGTGTCCACACTTGGTATCAGCAAGCATCACCTAGCACTGCCTTAAAGCGTCAACTAACCAAAGGCCAGCTAGACTGGAAAAACTTTGCACACAGTTACCGTGAAGAGTTACATCAGCAGCCTAAAAAACTGCTAGCTTTAATGGAAGTGGCAGAGCAAGGTAACCTAACCTTGTTAACCGCAGACCGTGAGCCAGAACAATCTTGGCTGCCTTTACTTAAAGACCTGCTTGAAGCGCGCATTAAAAATATTGCCACTAGCCGCAGTAGCCATTAGTTTTTAATAATCTGTTTTTAGGAAATCAAACTACCAACGCCGGTGTTCTAATGCCGGTAGTTGTGATCTAACATCTTGCAGCCTTGCTGCTTGTAACTCGCCAATAACTAAGCCCTCACCTTCTGGCTGGCAAGCCAATATTTCACCCCAAGGGTCTATAAACATTGAATGACCGTAAGTTTTACGGCCACCAGCATGTTCGCCCACCTGAGCAGGTGCTAGCAGATAGCACAGGTTTTCTACGGCTCTGGCTCGTAATAGAAGCTCCCAATGGGCTTGGCCTGTTGGTACAGTAAAAGC
>JAAYGA010000225.1 GCA_012727935.1 Pseudomonadaceae bacterium
CAACGGTGCAGTTTTACTTGACCCAAAGACGCACCCGATAGAAGCCGCTGAACTGATACAGAAAATCAAGGAGAAACTGAATGGAAAAGACTGAGATGATGAAAGAGTTTGAGGAAAAGACAAAACTTAATGCAACTATACTCACAGCATACTGTGGGGTTATGCCGAGAATATATTATTCAAATTGGTTAGAATCAGAACTTCTCAATGCAAAAGAGCATGTTCAAAACCTTGAATTTCTTCTCAATCAGAAGAATGAAAATATTTTGCAACTCGAAGCCAAGGCAACCGCATACGACAGGCTGATGAGTGGTAAGCCTACGCTGAAAGAGCTTGCAAACATCTTGCAAATGGCGATTACAGTTAACCCAGAACCAGAATCTATTGTCAAAGGGTTTAGACATACACCTAATCCAGTCTGGTTTGAAAATGGGGAAGATAGCTTCGGAGGTTGGTTGGCACAAGAGAAATATATTTTCGTAGCCTTCGAGAGCACAACCTTATTTCCTCCTGGATTAATCGGCTTTACCGGCGACTGGAAGGACTCCCTCACCCTGCCAGACGGATGGGACGAATAATGTTCACATTCAATCTGACCGACCCGATGCCGTGGGAGCGCAACGAAACGCCAGACTTCGCAAGTGAGAGCCATGACTTCTATATGGAGAAATACTTCACGAAGAAGGTTCGGACGCACAAGGATGGCACTGTCAATCGCAAGACAAAGAATTGGTATGTTGCAATCGCCATAGAGAAAGCCACTGGCACTAGGACTTGGGTGGTGAGCAATGGAGCTGAAATCATCAATGACGCAAGGGGAGTTGAGGCTATTGCGGCTCTCACAGACATGTGCCGATTTGTGAATAGGAGGTAATATGAACGCTGGGAAACAATTTGAAAAGGACTTCAAGGCTAGTGTGCTTGACGATCAATTCTACTTGAGGCTCAAGGATGCTGGGGGATGGTCAAAGTCTGCTGACCTACGGTTCACCCCTTCACAGCTCTGTGACTGTATTATGTTTACAAGGGGTACGTTATATCTCTTGGAGCTGAAAAGCCACACTGGAAAGAGTATTCCGGCAAGCTGCTTGAAGCAGACTGACGCTCTGGCTATTTTGGACTACGTAGGCACTTACCCTGCCTTTGTGTGCAACTTTAGGGACTACAGCGAGACTTACATCATCGGGGCATATTTCGTGCAACAGGAGCTTACAGTACGCAAGAGCTTATCGCTTAAGACTTGTAGGGAACTTGGAACTTTGATACCTCAGAGAAAATTGCGTGTACATTGGCGCTATGATTTGAGCGTCTTGTAGGAGGCAATATGTATTACTTGTACTATGATGGAACAGGCTATGGAGATTATTGCATGAAAGAGTTTGAGAGCGAAGAAGAAGCAATGAAGTGTATAAACGAAAATCTTGGGAGCAACGCTCTTGAAGAGTTTAGGCTTGTTTATGGCAAAGAAATTAAGCTAAAGGCTATCGAGGTTACAACTAAGGTTGTAAAAGCATAAGACGTGCTATAAGCACAAAGGGGATTTTATGAACGAAATTAGTAACGGAAATGATGGAAGAATGGATGACTTGGCACGTGAAATCTTTGCATTTAGAGAAATCTGTGCAAAGGCTAAGTGCATTGCTGTGGACAAAGCTACAAAGCTGTTTGGTGCAAATGAGGAATCAGAAGGTGAGAAGGCTTTGATTGGTGGTGGATTAGTAGGGGAACTTTCTACAAGTATTGCTTGTGCCAAGAAGGATATTTTGAAAGTCATGGAATTTGTTGACTCGCTGTAAATGTTTGCAAATCTCATTGGATGTGGTATAATTGAGCCATATCGGGCTGTGTATTCGTGGCCTAGTTAATGATGGAGAACGGATACTTCCTAGAAGCTCTAGGTGCTTGGCAAAGAGCTAGTGAGCTATCGTAACCTATGGGTCGGTAGCCACAGTGGGGAGGACGCTCCCCACGTTATCGCAGGGAGCGAGGTGCAGACAAGCCTCATAAGCTATGTCGTTGGGGGTCGGTTCCCCACCCTGCTATCGGGGGTAATAGGTTTCGATTGGCGACAAACCCCGAAAGGGAAGCGTCAAGAGGTGGGTTCAATTCCCACTACCTCCAAAGGAGCAAGCATGAAGTACATAACCAAAATCCATCAGGTTGAAGCAATCAAATATGATGGGTCGAACAAGGCGGAGATTGAAGCTCTCGTTTCCTACCAGTTGGAGAACTTTGTCTACCCGCTTGATAATGGCAACTTGCTGTTGAGGGATGGGACGGTACATATCGGAGATTGGGTGGTGCTTGACGGTATCGCAAAGATTTTGTCCCACGGTCAATTCATGGAACTGTACGAAGAAGCGAGCGGAGAGGAATACATCGAAAGGAGAGCAAAATGAAAACAATTTACATTAGTGGGCCGATGAAGAACATGACGGATGGCAACATGCCCGCATTTGACGAGGCTGAGAAGCAGCTAAAACAATTGGGCTTCAACGTGCTGAATCCGCACAAGATATGCGAGGAGCTGAATATCAAATTCTTCGAGATTGGCAAGATTCCGACATACGAGGACTACTTGAAAGAGGATATCATCCAGATGCTGAGTAAGTGCGATACAGTGTTGGTACTCCCCGGTTGGCGTGGTAGCGAGGGAAGCAAATGCGAGATTGCGAATGCGATCGCATGCGGCTTGGATGTTGTTTTCGATATTTCCGATGTATAATAACTAGAATTCGATCAAAAATATTTCAACTATTCGCAAACTATTACTTGACACTTTCTACTATAGGGTGTAATATTAGGTATAAAGAGAAAAGGAGAATTATTATGATAAAAAAACAAAACGGTTTGTATCCTTGCCCAGAGTGTGGAATGTACCCAAGGTATATCTATGCTGAAAGACATGTATATATTGATTGTGGATGTAGGACACTATCAAGGAATACTGCAAAACAGGCGGAAAAAGATTGGAATGGGATGTGTGAAAGACGGATTGAAATAGACCCTAAAGGATATGAAAGGGTTGTAAATGAACGTTACGGAATCTATGACGGAAGAGCATCATTCAAAATTAATCCGATAGAATTTGTAATCAGTAAAACATTTGATGGATTCCAAAAGCTATCAGCAGATTTGCCATTCGGGTATTCAGCAACTGTAAGACCATTCACAGAAGGTGGCGTAATCACAAAACATAGATGGTTTATCAAGCAAAAAACAACAACGGCTGCCGAAGGTATCTCTGAAACATGTGAGCAGGCTGTTAAGGAATGTCAAAATGAATGGGTAGATATTGTTAGGCAAGCATTATTGTAAGCACACAAACCCCTCTTCGGAGGGGTGCTTGACAACAAAGTGTAAAGGTTGTATAGTAGTTCTAGGTAGTCTGACCAACTGCTATATAACTGGGAGCAAGAGCCTTTGTTTGGCGTAGTGTGTTATTCCCAGTTATAGCACACGGTATCCGTGGTTGGATACGCCAAGCAAGGGCTTTCCTTATTTGGCGAACCGAGGTGAAGAACCTGGCGTTACGGGGATAACACTGGTTACGATAATACGCACAGGGTGACTACAAGCCGAGAGCCGTAAATTAGTCGGAAATGATGCCAGAAAGACCCTGTCGGCTGGGAATATCAGCTTGACGTTCAC
>JAAYGA010000226.1 GCA_012727935.1 Pseudomonadaceae bacterium
AACTAAGCTTAATCGTAAGTTTTGTTAAAAACCGTACAGCTGAAGTTGAGGTGTTATATGAATGCTATTTATAAGGTTGTTTGGAATAAAACTCGCCAAGTTTGGCAAGCCGTTTCTGAATGTGCTTCCAACAATGGTAAAGCAACCACTGCTAGCAAAGGCACTCGCCAAGGTGCTAGCCTTTCACTTAAAAGCCTTTTATCTCAATTCGCTGCAGGCAGCCTGTTAATTATTACTCTCCCCTCCTTTGCTTTAGCCAATAATCTACCAACAGGCGGCCAGGTTACTGCTGGTAACGGGCAAATTAACAGCAATGGTCAAAATATGACCATTAACCAAACCAGCCAAAATATGGTGGTAGATTGGCAAAGCTTCTCTATTGGTAAAGATGCCAGCGTAAACTTTGTACAGCCCAACGCCCAAGCCGCAGCGCTAAACCGTGTGTTAGGTAATCAAGTCTCTAACATTCGTGGTGCACTAAAAGCCAACGGCCAAGTGTTTTTAGTTAACCCCAACGGCATTCTATTTAGCCAAACTGCGCGAGTGGATGTAGGTTCTTTGGTGGCTTCTACCCTAAACATTAGCAACCAAGATTTTATGAGCGGTAATTACCGTTTTGAAGGCAGTAGCGGCAATGCGGTCATTAACCAAGGCAATATTCAAACCTTAAACGGTGGCACAGTCGCTTTTATTGCCGCCAAAATCATTAATACTGGCAGCATTACTACCCCACAGGGCAATACCCTAATGGGCGCAGGTAATAAGGTGGTTTTAGACCTAGGCGGCCCAGTTAAAATTGAAGTTGAAGCGTCAGAGCTAGAAACCTATATCGAACAAGGTGGCGCAATAAAAGCCGATGGCGGTACAGTTTATTTAACCGCTAAAGCCGCGAATGCACTCACCAGCAGCGTGATTAACCACACCGGCATTACCCAAGCACAAACCCTAGCCAGCAGTGAAGACGGCACCATTATGCTAATGGGCGATATGCACAGCGGGCAGGTGCAAGTGGCTGGCACCCTGGATGCCAGTGCGCCTGTTAGTGGCAAGGGTGGGTTTGTAGAAACCAGTGCGGCTAAGGTAAAAGTGGATGATAGCTTTAGAGTTAAAGCTGACAAATGGCTCATAGACCCAACAGACTTTACTATAGCTGCAAGTGGTGGAGATATGAGTGGAGCTACACTTTCAGGCAGTTTAGCAAGTGCAGATGTAGAGATAAAAAGTGTAAATGGAGCTAGTGGAGCAAATGGAGATATATTTGTAAATGACACTATCACATGGAGTAGTGATAAAAAACTTACATTAAACGCACAAAATGACATCTTCATAAACAAAGAGATTACATCAACTCATGCAAATGGAAAACTGGAGCTTCTTTATGGACAAAAAGCCGTAGCTTCAGGAAATACAGCTGATTATTATATTAATGCCCCTGTTAACTTAAAAGCTGGTGATAATTTCATTACAAAGCTTGGAAGTAATGGAAATGCAATTACTTGGACAGTAGTAACAGATGCAGCTGATATGCAAGGTATGACAACAAATGATACCGCTGCAAGGTTTGTTTTAGGTACAGATTTAACTTTGAGTGGTACAGATAACTGGATTCCAATAGGATCATTAAGTGGCAAATTCACAGGAAAGTTTGATGGCTTAGGTCACACTATATCTAACTTAAATATGACTAATGCAGGTAGTAATGCAGGTTTATTTGGGTTGGTAGATGATGCAACTATAAAAAATATTGGTGTAGTAGATGCTGATATTACTGGCAGTTCCCATATAGGTATTTTGGTAGGCTACTTTAAAAACTCAACAATAAAAAACTCTTATGCTACAGGAAAGGTTACAGGAACTTATAATAATGTAGGCGGTTTAGTAGGAAGTATATATGCCGAAAATAGTAAAAATAGCTATATAGAAAACTCTTACTCTTCTGCAGATGTAACTGGAACAACTGATATAGGCGGTTTAGTGGGACAACTTTTAGCTAGAGATGCTGCAACGGCAAGCATAAGTAACGCTTACGCAACAGGAAAAGTAACTGGAGCTAATAATAATGTAGGCGGTTTAGTGGGACGACTTTTTGCTTATTCTATGGATGGAGATGCAACGGCAAGCATAAGTAACGCTTACGCAACAGGAAATGTAACTGGAACTGATCGTGTAGGCGGCTTAGTGGGA
>JAAYGA010000031.1 GCA_012727935.1 Pseudomonadaceae bacterium
GATGTACGCCGCATGTTACTAACCCAGAAAGCCTTCAGTGAAGGTGGCCGTGCCCTTATTTTCTATACCGCACAGCTAATTGATAAAGTTGAAAAAGGTGCGGATGAAGGTAAGAAAGAAGCCGATGATATTCTTGGTCTACTAACCCCCATTGTTAAAGCTTTCTTAACCGAAGTGGGTTTTGAATCGACTAACGAAGGCGTACAAGTATTTGGTGGCCATGGCTTTATTCAAGAATGGGGCATGGAACAATTTGTACGTGATGCGCGTATTACCCGTTTATACGAAGGTACAACCGGTATTCAGGCACTGGATTTATTAGGCCGTAAAATCTTAATGAATCAGGGTGAACACCTACGCAGCTTTACTAAACAAATTCATAAATACTGCCAGTCGGCTAGCCAGCAAGAAGCCATGCATGAATTTATTAAGCCGCTAACTGAACTCAACAAAGAATGGGGCGACCTAACCATGAAAATTGGTATGGCCGCTATGAAAAACCGTGAAGAAGTGGGTGCAGCTTCAGTTGATTACCTAATGTACTCAGGCTACGTAACGCTTGCTTACTTCTGGGCGCAAATGGCAGAAATTGCCCAGCAAAAACTAGCCGAAGGTACTAGCGAACAAGCTTTCTACCAAGCCAAGCTAGACACAGCACGTTTTTACTTCCAGCGCTTATTACCACGCACCAAAACTCATGCAGCAACTATGCTTGCTGGTGCAGATGGCTTGCTAGCTATGGATGAAGCAGCCTTTGGTTTAGCATTTGAAGTGTAAATAATTAAGTTAAAGGGAAGGGTCTTCGGGGTGGCTTCGGCCACCTCTTTTTTTAACTTTAAATAAGACATAAAGCCTTAACCCAATTTTATTAACCTGTTAATCTAGTCACCAAGTTTGAAGAACCGGTAAGTCGCTTGGTTTCCTTGTGCAACGCAGCAAATAAGGTAAGCTAGCAGTACCACCAAGATTTGTATAATAGGACAGAGGTAGTAAAAATATGGCAATGTATAAAGCCCCACTTCGTGACATGCAATTTGTATTAAACGAAGTTTTTGAAGCAGAAAAAGTTTGGTCATCTATGCCAGCAACTGAAGGAATAGACCTAGACACAGTGAACGCCATTTTAGAAGGCGGTGCAAAAATTGCTGAAAACGAACTTTTCCCTATCAACCTAAGCGGTGATGCGGAAGGCGTTAAGTTTGAAAATGGCAAGGTAACCACTCCTGCAGGCTTTAAAGAGGCTTGGAATACACTGGCTGAAGGCGGCTGGTTAGGCCTTGGCGGTAACCCTGAATATGAAGGCATGGGTATGCCAAAAATGCTAACCGTGTTATTTGAAGAAATGCTTTATGCTTCTAACGCTGGCTTTACTCTTTACCCTTCACTCAATACTGGTGCAACTATTTTATTAGATGCCCACGCTAGCGACGAAATCAAACAACAGTTTTTACCTCCTTTATATGCGGGTCAGTGGATAGGCACCATGTGCTTAACTGAAACCCAAGCTGGTACAGACTTAGGCCTAATTACCACTAAAGCTGAACCCAAAGGCGATGGCACTTTCACCATTACTGGTAGCAAGCTTTGGATAACTGGCGGCGACCACGACCTAGCTGAAAACATTATTCACCTAGTTCTAGCCAAGCTTCCCGATGCGCCAGCAGGTGCACGCGGCATTTCACTTTTCTTAGTACCTAAAATTAAAGTTAACGCTGACAACAGTCTAGGCGACTTTAATAACGTTAACGTGGGTTCTATCGAACACAAAATGGGCATCAAAGGTTCTGCTACCTGCGTTCTAAACTTTGATGGCGCAGAAGGCATCATGATTGGCGAAGCTAACCGTGGCCTAATGGCAATGTTCACTATGATGAACTACGAGCGCCTATCCATTGGTATTCAAGGTTTAGGTTTAGGTGAAGTGGCTTACCAAAGCGCTATGGATTATGCCAAAGAGCGTATCCAATCACGTGCGCCTAATAAAGAAGATCGCCATCCAGAGAAACCTGCTGACCCAATTCTAGTTCACCCAGATGTTCGTCGTATGGCGCTTAACGTGCGTGCATTTAACGAAGCCAGCCGTGCTTTTGCTTCTTACGTTGGCATGCAGCTAGACCTAAGCAAATTCCACGAAGACGAAGCAACGCGTAAGCATGGCGACAACATGATGGCGCTACTAACCCCTATAGCTAAAGCCTTCATTACCGACCGTGGCTTTGATGCAACGGTTACTGCCCAGCAAATTTATGGCGGTAGCGGTTATTGCACTGAGTGGGGTGCTGAACAATACGTACGTGATGCACGTATCGCCCAAATTTACGAAGGTACCAACGGTATTCAAGCCTTAGACCTAATGGGGCGTAAAGTTTTTTCTAACCGTGGTGAGTTTGTAAAAATATTCATACAAGAAATACGTGAATTCCTAGCGACCTGTGCCGATCAGCCTAACATGCAGATTTGGACAACAA
>JAAYGA010000032.1 GCA_012727935.1 Pseudomonadaceae bacterium
AATATCAGTAGGGTGGGGAAGGCATAATATTGCAGTAATCATGCTGTAATATTACTGCAACAATACCTTAGGTTATGCGAAAGCAATCGCAGCGTAATATTGGCTGATTGCAAAAGGAGAATCCAGTAAGGGACAGAAAATGAGGTTTGCAGTTGAAAGCGCCAATTGCCAGGCGAAATCAAACAAAAACGAGGAATAAAAGCATGGTTTCCATGCTAAAATACAAATCGCGAGGTGCATTAAACGTAAAAGAGGTACAGGAAATACAGGCTCAGATTTAGTTTTGAAAATCGAGCGTCCAACGTTACGGTTTCTGTATTGTGAGTTTGTTCAAGCCTAAAAGCGACACGATGTTGAACGTGACGCAGCCGTAATTACTTTAATAGATTAGGTGTCAAATTGACCTCGTCGCACGGAATGCGCCGCAGGCTGAAATACTCAAGTACATTTTTGTGGGGTAGTTGAGCAACTTGGTCTAACGGCGCTTTTCTTGCTTTGCTAAGCCTAGGATAAGAGTTGATATGTGCATTCAGTATCCGGATATGGCCATGGTTTAAGAAAGCAAAGCTTATTCCTTTAGGCAAAACATAACGGATCAGCCTATGGGCCTGCTCTACATTAGGCTTTTCCCAAGAGGCATAAGGATGACAAAAGAATAGGAAGCAGCGCCTGCCTCCAGAAACAGAACGCTCGATCTGAGTGACATTCTTGAATTCGCTTCCGTTATCCGTTAAGAGTATGGGAAAAGTTTCTTTGAATTTAAGCTGACCGATGCGCTGCTCAAGTGCATCTAGTGCCGCGATGACTTCGGATTGTCGGTTGTATTTGAGCAGCTGAATCAATAAAAGACCGGAGCGTCTGGGGCAGAGTGTAAAGAGTGTTTGAGCCGCACCCTCCTTTGTGCCTAAAACGGTATCCATTTCTGTAACATCAAGCTCAGGGTGGCGTTGTGTAAAGCTCAGAAAATCCTCGTAGGAACGCCCTTGTCTGTAGTTGGGAGTAGGGCTTTGTTCTTGATTTTTAGCTAGTGCTTTACGTGGTTTCCTTGAAACCATTTGTCTTAAGTCCAGTGGTTTAGCCGTAAAGTAGCCTAGCGAAAGCCAAGAATAGAGGGTTCTAAGACTAACAGGTATCTCGCTGAGGTGGTTCCAATAAATGGCACTAAGTGACTGTCCACGTAGTATAAGAGGGCTGATCAGGTCGTCTAACGCACGAAGTTGGGCATCGGAGAGCACCTTGTGGGAACGTGCTAAAGATTTTTTATCATTCGCTTTAGCTTGAGCAATCACCGCATCGTAAAGGTATTTATCCATCCGGCAGTGTTTGTACTTCTCGCAGGCATTGCAAACATAAGGTGCGTTGACAACGGTGGGGCAGTTGGCGACACAAAAGCGCTCACAAAAGTCAGAACATCTTTTCAATTTGCAAAGGTTACAAGGTCTTGTACAGTACGCATCTCCACAAACCCCTGTGAGTCGACACGCGCAGCTCAAGCTACAGGGATGTTTAACGCTTCTATGGATGCGGTAACGTTTGATTTCCTTACAAACGGTAGAAAGATTTCGCCCTAAATAACGTGCGGCAGAAGCAAGAGGTTCGCCTTGCTCAAGTAAGAGTTGTAGCCAAGCTCGTTCTTCAGGGGATAAGTGTTTCCTATAAACCTCGTGCTCTTCTTTTTCGACCTGATTGTACGGTTTGTTTTCTTTACAATGATTCATGAGTTTCTCCTATTCTGCTTGAACAAACAAAACAAGAATAGACCTTAAAGGCATTTTTAGCTTTGAAGCAAGTATCAAGTCCTTTTACAACCCATCTGATTCCTAGACTGGATTCAGCTTTTGCAATCAACAAAGGCGATTGAGAGGCACCTGGACATTTGACGCGAACTTGAAAGC
>JAAYGA010000227.1 GCA_012727935.1 Pseudomonadaceae bacterium
CTATTGCGTATGCAGTATGGCGTAAACCCAGAAAGCTTAGCGGTTTTTACTGACTTAAATAAAAGCTACCGCCCTACCAGCCTCACGATTGGTGACTTAAACAAAAAGAGCCACACCAGCAACCAGTTTAATTACCCAACGGCCAAGCTGACGGACTTTGAAACTGAGCAAGAATGGTCTAGTCTAAAAGAAAGTAATAACGTTTTTGCGCTTTTAGTGATGGCACAAATCCAAGCCAAGCGCCTAAAAGGTCATGATCAAGAACTGTTTGAATTTAGATTAGGTTTAACCCGTTTACTTTACCAGCGTGGTTATAGCCGAGAGCAAGTGGTTGAATTATTTCATTTTATTGGCTGGATGATTCGACTACCCAAGCTACTGGAATACCAGTTAATAGAAGCGGTTAAAGTTGTTGAAGAGGAATATAAAATGCCCTACATCAATACAGTTGAACAATACGGTATCGAGCAAGGTATCGAGCAAGGTATCGAGCAAGGTATCGAACAAGCTGAAAAGCGAGCAGCAGAAAAGCAGCGTCATTCGATTCATCAGTTGATAGTGCAAGGTATACTCAATGATACACAGATAGCTGAAGTATTTGATGTATCAGCAGCCTATGTTGCCGAACTACGCCTAGGTAGCCAGCACTAGCCCCCTTGCTGAACTGAATCTAGCAGCACCGACAAGGCAGCCACTAGGCTGCTTTGTAGTTTTCAGGCCAGAGTAACGCCCTTCTTTTTTTGGCTGTGTGCTAAAATTACTAGCAATTAAAGAGGAGTTTGTTCTGGTCTAATTCGAAGTTGATTGGAGTAAGGGTTATGAGTTTTTAGATGGTGAACTCAATCAGATAACCAAAGACGCTAAAACAGGCCACTGTAGATTGATGGTTCACCCCCCCACCAGTCCAAAAACCAGTAGGGTTAGTTTTATTACTTACTGCTTACTGCAACTTAATCAAACAGCCCGTATTTCAAATTTCACGTGGGTGTACTTTTAAACTTAAGAGTCAAATTCAAGCATTAAATAAGCTGAAGTGTTTTATAGATAGGCAAATAATCCTCTATAAATACCGTTGCATGCTCTTTAAATTCAGCTAAGTTTTCATCTGCTGTCTCTAAAGTTACACCGTCTTTAACTATTTTTTGCCCTTGTGGGAAAAGAATAGCTAAGACAAAACCAACTAACTCTTCAACGGTTTTTTGCTTTTCTTAGTAGCTTAAAAGGACACCCATTTGAACTTCGGGTTGTTTGATTAAGTAGTAGTAAGCAACAAAACGAACCCTATCAGCTTCACGGCTGGATAAGAATGATTGCATCCTTATAACAATCTGCTATCATTTTTATATGAACTCTAAACAGCAAAAAACCATTTTGGCTATTTTTAAAAGCCCAACCAATGGAAACCTTGAATGGGCACAAGTTGAAAGCTTATTAAAAAGTTTAGGTTGTGCAGTAATAGAAGGTTCTGGCTCATCTGTTACCTTTGAGTTAAATGGTAAGCGTGCCTACTTTCACAGACCACACCCACAAAAAGAAGCCTTAAAATACCGAGTTAAAGCGGTTAAAGCGTTTTTAATTTCTATAGGAGTCAAGCCATGAAAAACCAAATGACCTACAAAGGTTTTATAGCAAGCATGGAGTTTGATCCTGATGACAAAATTCTTGTTGGTGAAATACTAAATATTGCCGATATTATTGTTTTTCATGCAACTTCAATAGAACAATTTGAAGCTAACTTCCAGCAATCTATTGAAGACTACTTAGAAGCCTGCGCTAAGCTAAATCAAAAACCTGAAAAACCAGCAAGTGGCCGATTAATGCTAAGAATTGCACCAAAAATTCATGCGGCAGCAGCAAAATCAGCAAGTGAAAGTGGGTTAAGCATGAACAGATGGGTAGAAAACGTACTAGGCGAAAAGCTTGCAGGGTATAATTAGTAAAGCTTAAAAAGCTTAAAAAGCTTAAAAAGCTTAAAAGGACACCACTTGAAATTTGGGGTGTTTGATTAAGTTATAGTAAATAACAACTAATCTCACTAGCTTTAGTGTTGGTGGTTTTTTCTATGCTTATGCTAAAATTATCAGTAATTAGAGAGGATTTTGCATGAGCCAACCAGACAACAACCCACCCCAAACCTAAGAAGCCATTTGCCAAGAGCTTGTCCGCCAAGATTACGACGGTACATGGAAAGCCTCACTAGAAAAATACTTCCAAGAGTTTTTAGCCCTCCTGTTTCCTAACATTCATGCTGAAGTGGACTGGAGCAAAGGCTACAGCTTTTTAAATAACGAACTTGAACAGATTACTAAAGACGCTAAAACAGGTCGCCGTTATGCTGATAAGCTGGTTAAGGTTTACTACCAAAACGGCACAGAAGAATGGTTACTGATTCACGTAGAAATTCAAGGTGACCCCCAACCCGACTTTGCTGAACGTATGTTTACCTACTGGTGTCTATTGCGTATGCAGTATGGCGTAAACCCCGAAAGC
>JAAYGA010000228.1 GCA_012727935.1 Pseudomonadaceae bacterium
GAAGTGAGTAAAATCTTGTTTGATATGGGCTGCTATGAAATCTCCCTTGGCGATACCGTAGGTGTAGGCACACCACTTAAAGCCAAGCGTATGTTAGAAGCAGTTAACCAGCACATTCCCATGAATAAGCTAGCCGCCCACTTTCACGACACCTACGGCCAAGCCCTAGCCAACCTTTACGCTGTGTTAGAAGAAGGCATAGCAGTCATTGATAGCTCGGTGGCTGGCTTAGGTGGCTGCCCCTACGCCAAAGGCGCAGCTGGTAATGTCGCCAGCGAAGATGTGGTTTATCTATTAAATGGCCTAGGTATAAAAAGCGGCATTAACCTAGAAAAACTAGCTGTCACCGGCGATTGGATAACCCGCACCATCAACCGCCCCAACCGCTCTAAAGTAGGCATAGCCATGATGGCTGGGTAATTGCTTGTATTTTTAAGCAGCAAGGAAGCTGCATAAGTAATTTAAGTCTATGATTTTAAAAATCAATTTATATTAGGCATATAAAAACCTTACTTACCAAGTTAATGCATTTTTTGTGGCTTAAGCGTTAATTCAAAACCACAGGCTTGAGCATACTTTAAAAGGGTTGACCAGCTTGGGTTAGCATTCCCTTTTTCTAAACGGCTGATATTACTCTTTTGAGTATGCATTCTTTCAGCAACCTGTTCTTGAGTCAGACCTGCTTTTGTTCTCATGGCAAGCAGTTGATCAATAAGGCTAAATTCACTCTCAAGCTTCTGGTACTCGCTCTTCACTTCATGATTCGCTAAAGCACGTTCTTTAAACTTTTGTAGACTCATAAATATGCTTTCCTTTTAATACTCAAAGGACATTTTCTATTCAACCCCAATAAACCACTTGGGCTGCATGGCTTCGAAGTCTTGCCTTATATTCTCTGGCAGGTAAGCTGCTGAGTCTAGAACCACTGGCTTGCCATCAATGCGTTTAAATACAACCCAGTGCCAAAAGTTTTTTCCGTCTTTTTGGTGATGTTTTATGGCTAATAAAGCAAGGTCGGGTAAGGCATCCCAAGTTTTGAAAGGTATTTCTGTTTCAGAGGTTTTTAAGCCTGCATCTGCAAGCATCCGCCGAACGTATTGCGTATCCGACCAAAGCGACTGGTCTTCAGCATAAATACCCATGCTATTGGCTAGCGCTTTCATTTCTGGGTAAGTCTTACCAAGAATATTAGCAACCGCTGCAATGCCACAGCCTGTTGGCTCTTCTTGTATTACTGGTTTAAACACAGCACTCACCTTTTCTTTTAGCTACCCATTGCTAAGCTTACTAAACCTACACGTCACATAGCTTAAATTTACTTAATTAGGTTAAAAAAACAGTACACTGGCTTAAATTTTTAACTCTATCAATCGTTTACCTTTAGACCCCGACCATGAACTTACCTTTGTTTTTTGTTTTAAGCCTATTGTTTTTAGCGATTATTTTATTTGTGCGTAACCGCCCCCGCATGGATGTTGTGGCTATTTTAGTCTTGTTAGCACTGCCTTTAAGTGGCGTGTTAACAGTGCAAGAAGCTTTAACTGGGTTCAGTGACCCTAGCGTGGTGGTCATTGCTACTCTGTTTATTGTGGGTGAAGGGCTAGTGCGCACTGGCGTGGCCTATCAAATTGGTGAAAAACTCATTCATCACTCTGGCAGTAGTGAAGCCAAGTTAATTGTGTATTTAATGCTGGCAGTCGCTGGATTAGGTGCAATCATGAGTTCTACCGGTGTTGTAGCTATTTTTATTCCTGTGGTGCTGAGTATTTGTGCGCGTAACAACATTCACCCTAGTAAGTTAATGATGCCGCTCAGTTTTGCTGGATTAATTAGCGGTATGCTGACCTTAGTCGCAACGCCACCTAATATGGTGATTCACAGTGAGTTGGTGCGGCATGGTTATGAAGGTTTTAGCTTTTTATCTTTCACGCCAATCGGTTTAGTGGTGTTGGTTTTGGGAATGGGCTATATGCTAATCGCTCGCCGTTGGCTGGTGAATGAAAAAAACCAAACCACCGCTGGTGAACCTCGCCACACCCTTGCAGATTTAGTGCGTGAATACAATTTAGAAGACCGTCAGTTACGTTTAAAAGTTAACCTTAATTCAAGCTTAGTAGGGCAAACGCTAAACGAATTAAAATTACGTCGCCAATATGGCATTAACGTAATTGCAGTTGAACGGCAAAGGCACTTTAGGCGTTTATTATTAGGCGCAACGGGTAGCACCGATTTACGCGCAGGCGATTGGTTATTGGTAAGCTTGGTTGACCCCCATTGCGACCTAAGCAGTGCTTATGCTGAACTGGGTGTTGAACCTTTGATATTAAGGCAAAGTTATTTTGCCGAGCATTCACGTAGCCTTGGTTTAGCCGAAGTGTTGCTACCGCCCGATTCACGCTTGCTAGGTAAAACAATTCAAGAACTGGGTTTTCGTACCCACCGTCAATTAAACGTAATTGGTTTAAGACGCCAACAAAATGCTTTAGAAGGCTTGCTGGTGGATGAAGTATTAAAAGCGGGCGATACCTTGTTAGTGGCGGGTAGCTGGCAAAATATTCAGCGTTTGCAAACCTATAGTCGCGATTTTATTGTTTTGAACTTGCCTGCTGAAAAAGACAACAGTGCGCCAGCTTTAGATAAAGCACCTTACGCCTTATTTAGCTTAGCAGTCATGGTGGGCTTAATGATTAGCGGCCTAGTACCGAATGTATTAGCGGCGATTATTGGCTGTGTTTTGATGGGTGCTTTTCGCTGCATTGATATGGACAGCGCTTATAAATCCATTCATTGGCCCAGTCTAATTTTAATTGTGGGCATGATTCCTTTTGCTGCTGCGTTACAAAAAACCGGCGGGATAGACTTAGCCGTACAAGGCATGATGAATGTGTTTGGAAATTCTGCCCCTAGAGTGATTTTAGTAGTCTTATTTATAGCGACAGCAACCACAGGTTTGTTTATTTCTAATACAGCAACAGCGGTACTTTTTGCGCCCATTGCCATAGCCGCAGCCGATGCCTTTGGTGTTGCGCCAGCAGCTTTTGCCATGACCGTTGCCATTGCCGCCTCTGCTGCTTTTATGACGCCCGTATCATCGCCCGTTAACACCCTAGTTTTAGGGCCAGGGCAATACCGTTTTAGTGATTTTATTCGTATTGGCGTACCTTTTACACTGCTGATATTAATAACCACGGTATTATTAGTACCGCTGTTATTTCCTTTTAATTGAATTTTAAGGCTAAACCACCAAGTGCAACTCATTAAGTTATCTCAACCTAAACAAACCACTTGGGCTGCATGGCTTCAAAGTCTTACCAAAAAGGTCAGCAACCGCTGCAATGCCACAAACTATTGGTTCTTCCTGTATTACTGGTTTAAGCACAGCTTTCTAACTAATTATTTTTCAATAACCGCAGCCAGTGTAAAAGTGTTTTTCCCTCGCTCTTTACTCTGATACATAGCTTGGTCTGCAGCCATGAGTAGTTCGTCTAAATTAACACCGTTATCAGGACAAATACTAATACCAATACTTGCACCTATTTTGGGTGCTTCGCCTGATTCTAGCTGCACCTTTTTCCCTAGAGTGTCTATAATTTTTTGAGCCATATTAAGCACATCTTGAACCAGTTCAACTTCACGTAGCAGTAGCACAAACTCATCGCCACCAAGCCTCGCAACAGTATCTGATTTACGCACCAAGCTTGTTAATCTATTTGCCACTGCCTTTAAAACACTATCACCGGCATCATGCCCTAGGGTGTCATTCACGCGCTTAAAACCATCTAAATCAATAAACAACAAAGCTGTTTTCTTTTTATTGCGCAAACTTTGTGCAATAACCTGCTGAAAACGATCAAAAAATAGAGCTCTATTAGGCAAACCTGTTCGGATTCTGCTAGGCTGAGCGATGATTTATAGCGAGTTCTTTGGGATAGATAAAGTCCCACACCTACAAACAGGTTAAGAAAAATAAAAACTGCAGCAATATAAAAAATATCTTTTTGTAATTTGCCATAAAGGCTAGCTGTATTACGTGCAATACCTATTATTAAGGGCTTATCCATATTCAGCTTAGCTGGCTTAACCGTGTGAATAGCAATCATCGAAGGCTTATTATCAATTAAGGTGGTATCTGAATAGAAGGATTTACTTCTACCACTATGAAGATGCTGGCTAAATAAACTCCCGGGCTGAGCTAGGTTGCGGCCTAAAATCCCTAAGGTTTCTGGCTCCCAAGCAAAAAGCACACCATCACCATGCACCAAGGATGCCCAAGTATCTATTCTAGGCCGTAAGGTATTAAGCGACTGTTTATACTCTTGTGAATTAAGTAAAATAATCACTACGCCTGCCAGTTCTCCATCACTGTCTAAAACAGCTTTAGAAAAAGCAATTAACCAGTCTTTAAAAATGCCTTCAAAGGGTGGGCTAACATAAAGTGTTTGCTCATGTGGTGCGGTTTTTACAAGGCTAAAATAATCACGCTCAGCAAAAGACTCTCCTATTAGTTGTGGCTTACTAGAGGCTACAACAACTCCTGCCTTATTTAACAAGGTAACAGCCTGAACACTTGGCATAGCCGAACCCAACAAATCTAAACGGTTATTAAGTAGCGGATTACTCTTAGTTTGTCGCTCCCAATTAGGAGCTAGTGCAGCCCGAACTTTATCCAGTGTAATGCTAATACTCTCTAGCTGCTTACCTATAATAAACTCAGAGGCAGTGGCTGAATGAACCAACTGCTCTGCCTCTTGTTTCATGGTTGTTTGGTGGGTGCTATACAGGTGGTAGGTAAAGAGTGAAGCAAGAAAAACTGAAATAACAATAAAAACTACCCACTCAAACAAAAAATGCCGAAATAAAACAGGTGACTGATTTCTAATAGTGCTATCGACCTTCCTCGTCTATTAGCTAAAACTTATTAAGTAGCAAGTTATCTAACGTAATTCAGGGGGTTGCTGCTAGTGGTTATTGGTAGGCGATTTTTAGCTCTAAAGAGATTTTTTTAAAAACACCCTCGCCAAAATAGTTTGGTGTTTTAAGCACAGCAGTTACTAAACAACAAATATCCTTTTAAAAACAATCTTCTAGGTAGAGCTAAAGAGTTTTGTGCTAACATTTGTAAAAACAATGATCGCTAGGAGAGGCAATTATGTTTAAACAAACAATGTATAGCAAATACCAAAAGCGGGTGATTAGATTTTTAACCGATTTTTTAGGTACAGAAACACCCTTCACCTACGAAAAGACTCAAGCTAACCATTTGAAAGTGTTAATAGATGGGTTTCCTAAGCCAATGTATACCGGCTCGACTCCATCTGACCGTAAGTCGATTGACAATTTTATGGCCGATGTAAAAAGGGAGTTAAAAGCAAGCAAAATTAGTTGTACTACCAATGACTTAACACAGCCCAAACTAGCACCAGCCGAGCCTATAGATGAGCTTCACGATAAATTAGTTCAAAACTGTGTTAAAACACTTAGATCAAGGTTAAGTATTATAAAATCAAAAGAACAAGAAGAAGTACTTGAAAACAGATCCATTGATGGGGTTACAAGTTACCGTAATGCCGTTATTAAAGACACAATTCAAGCTAATAAGTTAAATAAACCCACTGGTTATATTAAGCACCAAACCATGAAAAATATTGAAGAAAAAGTTTCAAAACACCTAAAGTTTATGATGCCTAGTTTAGCTTACTATTCAGAGCTGCTTGAAAGTAAATCTAA
>JAAYGA010000033.1 GCA_012727935.1 Pseudomonadaceae bacterium
ACAAAAAATCAGTTAAAAAGGCCAGTAAGTTCAGTAAAAAATGAGTATCAAAACATAGGGTTGCTGGTAGCAGGGTCAAACAGCTGTTCGGAGAGGCTGATTCACAGCCTCATGAATAATGCGGGTTGAAGGGATGCCCTGCAAATTTTCAATTTCAGGTGTAATTCCAGCAGCACACCACTCATGCGTATTGTTCATACGCTGCCCATCAGCACTCACAAGAAAAACGTAAGTGCGGTGCGCCGACATATATTCGCCGCTGCGTTGTAAAGCACGGTTAATAGCAGCATCAAAATCTTCCTGAGAAGATGCCATAAAATCTGCTGCAAACTCACTAATAATGGTGCGTGTATCCCTTTCACGCTGAAGCTTTAACTCTGTTGTTGCCAGAGCCTTAGAGGGAAAAGCTATATCCGACATAGATTTGTCGATCTCAATTTGTTTTTAAATGCTGGTTAGTAAGGTTTAACCTATTAAGGTATAAAGAATACATTTAGTGTAACTGAATGTAAAATATAAAGAAATTCAAACCCAAGTAAAATACAGCCGCTACTTAATCTTTCCCAGTTTTAACGAGCGTTGCCTTTAATGCCGCCACTTCCTTATCTTTATCTGCTAAAGCCAAACCTGCCAATTCCAATTTTGCTGCCCAAGTGGTTTGCTTTTCTTGCAGTAATGCCTGCTTTTCTACTAACTGCGTTTGTTTATCCTGTAATTGGTTTTGTTTTTCTACCAGCTGGGTTTCCAAATCGCTCAATCTTTCTCTAACCAATAGTTCAGCAGCCTTCAATAACTGCTGCTGCTCTAATAAATTAGTCACCTGCAATTGTTCAGCTTGCAAGGTTAATGCCTGCTGCTGAAGTTGTGTTTGGCTAGCGATTAATTTTTCTTCTAGTTGTTTAAGGGTTAGCTTGGCTTGTTGGGCTTCTTGCTGTGCGGCTTCTTTTAAACTGGCCGTTTGTTGGCGAGCCAAGTCCACTTCCTGCATCCAGCGCAGCTGATTTTCTTCATTGCGTTGCTGCTCATGGGCTAAAGCAAGTTGTTGCTGCTCTTGTTGCTGTTGAATTTGTAACTGGTGTTCTTGTTGCTGCTTGTCTAACTTTTGTTTTAGTTCACTTATTTGCTGGCTAGCCGCCGCTTCCTTAATTTGGCTAGCTGTTGTTAGGCTAGTTAATTGTTGGTTGCTGGTTTCTAGCTGTGTCTCTAAACGGCTTAACAGTGCCGCCTGTTGTTTCATGTCGGTTAGCAGTTCATTATTTTTTTTATCGAGTAACCCATTTTTTTCTTCCATCCGCTGGGCTTCTTCCAAAGCAACTTGCTTGTCTGTTAACGCTTGGCGTATTTCAGCAGCGGCTTGTTGTTGGTAAATTTGCAACTTCTCATCGGCTTCATTACAAGCTTGCTGCCAAAGTTCTTGCGCCATTTTAATTAGGCTAGTTGGTAAATCTTGTGCTTCTTGCTGCAAAGGGGTGGCGTTGCGTTGGTTTTCTCGCCACAGCCTTAAATGTTCACTGATTGTTGTAAAGCTGCCCGTACCCAAATATTCACGAAGACGCTGAATGGTTGGGTTATCGCCCTGCTTTTGTAACTGCAGAGCGGCTTCAACAACTGCTTCGTATTGCACGCCTATTCTGGCCATTTTATGAAATGCCTTATTTTATCTATTTTATGAGATCACCCAGTTTTATTAGCTTTTTAAGCTAATGGCTTACTGTGGCAATGGCTTTGTATTCTATTCATAATATTACGGATTACGTAATATGTAAAATACTTTATGATAAGGGTTGCTCATTCATGATAACCGTTATTATCATGAATGGATGAGTTGTGAGACAATTACGATACAAGCTAGGAAAAAACTGCAAAAATATAAAATGAAAGGTGCATTTAAGAAGTGAATAAAACCATGCCGGAACAATTGCCAAACATTGCAGCTAAATTCGCTTTGCCTATGGCACCGTTAGAATTGCTACCTCAACTGCCCGATGAGCTGAATGGACGCTTTGGAGAAAATCGTCCACCAGCCACACAAATTTGCCAAATAGCAGCCAATACAGATTTAGAAGCCGTTCAGTCTTGGTTATTGGAATACCAAGAACAGCCACAAACCTTTCGGGCTTACCGTAAAGAAGCAGAAAGATTATTACTTTGGTGTTGGTTAGAAGCAGGCAAGCCCTTGTCTAGTTTGAATCGCCAAGATTTAGCAATTTATCAAACATTTTTAGCCGATCCACAACCGGCTTCGCGCTGGTGTGGTCATGGCCGAATGCCGCGCCACTCAGAAAACTGGCGGCCTTTTCAAGGTGGTTTAAGCAAAAGTAGCCAACAACATGCACTTAGAGTTCTGAAAGGTTTATTTCAATATTTACACGCAGCAGGTTATTTAGCCGGCAACCCTTTAGCTTTAATGCGACAAAGGGAAGTGCGGCATGATTCACGCAACGTGCGCGAACGTTACCTAAACCAAGAAAGCTGGGCTGCTTTAGTCGGTTATTTACAGCAGCAAGAAACACAAGATGAACAGCGCCAAAAGCAATTAGAACGCTGGCGTTTACTGCTGGCTTTTTTATACCTTCTAGCACCACGCGTGCATGAAGTGGCTGGTGCAAAAATGAATGATTTTTTTCAACGCAGGGGCGATTGGTGGTGGGCTGTTGAAGGTAAAGGTAAAAAATATACTGAAATTCCGGTTAATCAGGCTTTAATGGATGCCCTCAAAAACTACCGTGAATTTTTGGGCTTAACTGCTTTACCAGACAGTAACGACAAAAGCCCCGTGGTTCGCAATTTAGCTGGTAATAAAGGCATTAGCCCTAATATGATTTATCGAACGATCAAAGACTTAACCGATGAAGCCAGCCAAGCTTTGGCTGTGTCTAACCCTGAGGCATCACAACTTTTAGCTAAAACTTCAACCCACTGGTTTAGGCACACTTCTATTACCCACCAAGCCGATGCAGGTGTTGAATTAAGGTATTTAGCCCGTAATGCACGCCACTCAAGCCTTGCAACAACACGCATTTATTTGCACGAAGAAGATGAAGCTTGGCAAGCAGAAAACAAAAAACAAGACTGGCAAGCCCCTTGGTCAGAAGAAGAATAGCTAAAACTTGCATCGTGCTATGCATGTGGCAATATTCGCACCTTTAAAATACGATTACTCAGGTCGTAATGGAGCCATTAATGCGATTTTTCACCAGCACCTTAGTGTTATTATTCTTCTACTCATCATTAACATTCAGTGACCAACAGCAAAATGCACCACTAGTAATTAATGAAACGAGTAAGATAAAAGAAAACTGGCTTCAAGAAGGTGTTTATAAGCTAATTCAACCAGTGCCTGCCACAGCCTATTGGTATGTACATACCAGTGTTTATACTCGGCATTTTAGCCCCAAGCCTGAACACAATAACCGCCAAAAACTAATCGGCATTGAACGTAATACAGATCAAAGTTACCTTTGGGGGGCCGCAGCTTTCCTTAACTCTTTTGAACAGCGTTCTATTTATGGTTATGTAGGCAAGCGTTTTGACTTTGCAGAAACCCCTTTTTATAGCAAGCTAACTGGGGGTTTTATTCACGGCTATCGAGGAGAATTTCGTAATAAAGTGCCTTTCAACAAATTAAAGTTTGCACCTGTTATCCTTCCTTCTATTGGTGTTAAATTTAAAAATATACAGACTGAGGCTATTCTACTAGGAGCCAATGCAATAATAGTGACTGTAGGGGTGGGTATTTAGAAGCAAGTATTTAGAAACAGGCATTGAAAAAAAGCTTTTAAACTAAGGTTAAGGTGGAGTAGGTATGTTTGGTAAATTGCTAGTAATTTTGATTGTTGGCAGCAGTGTTTACTTTTTATGGCGCAAACAGCAAGGTTCAAGCAATCTAAAAAACTTGCCTAAAACTCAGTTTGTTGTAAGGCAAGGCTTAAACCCGCCCACTGATACTAGTCAGCCGCCCGTTAAACTTATTTTTTCAGGTGTTTTAGCCGTGGTTATTCTAGCCACCGCTGCTTGGATGGTTTATGACTGGAAAGATCAGCGCCGTTTGTTAGAAGTAAGCATTATGACGCCCAATAAACCTACTAGCCTAAAAACTTATCAAGTGTATAAAAAAGACTTACAAGAACGGGGTTTTATTACTAAAGAAGGCCAAATTGTTCGAATTGCTAACAGTGAGCGTATGGAAGTGCGTTTGCTAGAGCCAAGATAAACCTAATTACATAATAGATAGCCGCTCAATTGGAGATTTAAATTTTGTCTGCACAAAAAGCCCAGCAAACGTTACTAGAAGAATTCGAGTTTTTTGATAACTGGATGGATCGCTACCAGTACATTATTGACTTAGGTAAAGCTTTACCTGACTACCCAGAAGATTGGAAAACGCCTGAATATAAAATTGAAGGTTGCCAATCGCAAGTGTGGATACGCCCAGAAGCACAAGGTGAGGTTATTTCTTTTGCCGCCATAAGTGACGCTGCCATTGTTTCAGGCTTAATTGCTTTGCTTATGCGTATTTACAACAACCGCACCGCAGCAGAAATTTTGGCAACACCCCCTAGTTTTTTACAAGCATTAGGCTTAGACAAACACCTAAGCCCTACCCGTAGCAATGGTTTGCACGCCATGTTAGAGCGTATTTTTGCCATTGCTCAGGCAGTTAAGGCTTAGATTTATTTTAATTTACAGTCTTTTTTTAAGCATTTTTCAGGCACCATATCCACCCCACCTTGATGCAAGGGGTGGCATTTACCTAACCTTTTAACGGCTAACCACAAGCCTTTAATTGGGCCATGCAATTGCACAGCTTCAATTGCATAACTAGAGCAGGTTGGGTAAAAACGGCAACTGGGTGGTTTGAGTGGGCTAATAAATAGTTGATAAAAACGTAACAGACTTATTAATAGCTTTTTTAATAACCAAACCACCATTACTTATACAGGCTAGCAGGGTCAATTTCTGGTGCGTTAAGCACTTCTAGCTGCTCACCTTTTAAGCCTAAATAAAAGCAGCTTTTTCGCCCCGTATGGCAAGCAGGCCCTTGCTGGTCAACTTCTAGTAATAAGGCATCGCCATCACAATCGACACGCAAACCTTTTAACCACTGCACTTGGCCTGAACTTTCGCCCTTGCGCCACAACTGTTGGCGTGAACGTGACCAGTAACAAGCTCGGCCTTCTTCTAATGAAATAAGCAAAGATTCCTTATTCATCCATGCCAGCATTAATACTTCGCCTGTGTCGAACTGTTGGGCAATGTCGGTAATTAAACCCTGCTCATTAAATACTAAGCGGTCTATTATTTTAGAAATATTGCGCTGTGAACCAACGGGCGCTGCTTCTAAATCTAACCAAAACTGCTTATCTGATAGTTTATCTAATGCCATTAGCCAGCCTTCATTAACGGTTAAAAGTGATGCGTTGACCATGAATATTCTTTCCTAATTCACCTTCGTGCCAAGCAAAGCCACCATTGACGAGCGTGGTTACTATGCGGCTATTAAAAGTATGACCTTCAAAAGGCGACCAGCCACACTTATAAAGAATGGATTCTTTGGTTACGGTGGTGGTGGCTTGTAAATCAACTAAAACTAGATCGGCAAAATAACCTTCACGTAAATAACCCCTATCTTTTACTTCAAAAGCTTCGGCTGGGTTGTGACAAGCTTTTTGTACTAGGGTTTGTAGCGATAAACGCCCAGCATGGTAGTGATCGAACAAACTAGGTAAGGCATGTTGCACTAAAGGCAAGCCTGCGGGTGCTTTAAAATAACTACGCTGCTTTTCTTCCCAAGTGTGGGGTGCGTGGTCGGTTGCAATAACGTCAATACGGCCTTCTGTGACTGCTTGCAATATTGCATCCCTATCTTCTTTACGCTTAACCGCTGGGTTACATTTAATTTGTGCGCCTAAACGAGGGTAATCTTCTTCACTAAACCACAGGTGATGTACACAAGCCTCTGCAGTAATGCGCTTGCCTTTTAATGCGCCGGGTTCAAATAACTCTAGTTCTTTAGCCGTAGTAATGTGCAGAACGTGTAAACGCGTATTGTATTTTTTAGCTAAGGCAACGGCATAGGATGAAGATTTCCAGCAGGCTTCAACTGAACGAATATTGGGGTGTTCAGCAAAGGGAACTTCTTCGCCATATTTTTCACGCGCCGCCTGTTCATTTTTGGTAATCATTGGGGTGTCTTCACAATGGGTTGCGACCAAAATGGGGGCATGTTCAAAAATGGCTTCAAGAGTTTCTGGGTTGTCGACTAGCATATTGCCAGTTGAAGCGCCCATAAAAATTTTAATACCGCAGGTTGACTGAGGGTCTAGGTTTTTAATTTCTTCTAGGTTGTCGTTGCTTGCCCCCAAATAAAAAGAAAAGTTAGCGTGTGAACGCCCAGCAGCACGTTGGTATTTATCTTCTAAGGCTTGGGCGTTAATGGTTAAAGGATCAACATTAGGCATTTCCATGTAGGTTGTTATGCCGCCAGCCACCGCTGCCGCCGATTCAGTTGCTATATCACCCTTGTGGGTTAAGCCGGGTTCCCGAAAATGCACTTGGTCGTCTATCATGCCGGGTAATAAATGTAAGCCTGTAGCGTCCATAACCTGTTTAGCCGGAGCTGAAGATAAATCAGGTGCTATGGCAACAATGCGCTGGTCTGTTACGGCAAGGTCTGCTTGGGTTATTTGGCCTTCATTAACTAAAGTGGCATTTAATATTAATAAGTCATACATGGGCTGGCTCCAAAAGGTGTTTATCTTGCTGGCAGTCTTGGCA
>JAAYGA010000229.1 GCA_012727935.1 Pseudomonadaceae bacterium
CAAGATGCCAAAGGCTGGAAGCCTGCTAAACCGCGCCAGCGTAAAGTTTCAGCGGCGCTTAAAGCTTATGCCATGCTTGCAACCTCTGCCGACAAGGGTGCGGTACGTGACCTTAGCCTGCTTGATTAAAAAAACACCTACTTCCCTAATCACCTTCCTACTAGCAGCTGGGCTGCTGGTGGGTTGTTCTACTGTGCCTAAGTTTGAACAGGCCAAAGAAGCAGTTCTTTGGCAGTGTGATGAAGGGGATTTAATAGAAAGCCGCCGTGCCGGTGAACAGCTTTGGTTACAGTTACCAGCCGCTAGCAGCTGGATAAACTTACCCCAACAAAGGGCGGCCTCGGGTGTACGTTACGCCAATAACGAAGGCACTTCTTTTTGGAATAAAGCTAAGCGTGCCAGAATTACGACGCCTGAAAAAACTTGGCACAACTGCCAGCTGCTAGCCCAAGGCACAGCAGGCAAGCTTGAAAGACCTGAATTAATTGCAGGCACCAACACCTCGCCCGATGCCCTTGTATTAAAGGCTAGCGGGCAGAACCCAGCTTGGACTTTTGAAGCTCAGCAAAATGGTCATTTAGTACTCTTGCAAAACTTTGGCACACAACGTATAAAGTTTACAGATTCTGAAGTGGTTAAGCAGGACTTAATAAGAACACTTCACCAAGCTAAAGACTCTGAAGGCAATCCACTTAATTACAAGGTAGAAAATATTCTCTGTATTGAAATCCATACCGGTCAGCCCTTTCCTCACCGTGTAGAATTACACTACCTAGATAAAACCTACCAAGGTTGCGGACAAAGCTTTTAACCACTAACCTGTTTACAACACATTATTTCAGCACACCCCCGTAACACTTGTTACGGGGGTGTGCTTTTATTGAGGGAAAATTATGATTGCTAAATTACACCTACTAATGAATGAACTTGATCACGGACGTTTAGAGAAACTGATTGATGAAGACAAATACGCCAAAATGCCAGTCGCAGAAGCCTTGGCAGAACGCTTAGATAATGCAGATGTTGTATCGCCTGAAGAGGTGCCTGCTGATTTAGTCAGTATGCACAGCCGTGTTAAATTCCGCGATTTAAAAGCAGGCATTCAGCTAGAAAAAGAATTGGTTTACCCACGTAATCTAAACCCTGAAGCAACCGATCAAATTTCTATTTTAGCGCCTTTAGGTGCAGCCTTGTTAGGCGCAAGGGTAGGGCAGGAAGTGCATTGGCAAATGCCCAATGGCAAAGATGCCGCTTTGGTTGTCGACGAAATTTTGCATCAACCAGAAGCGGCAGGGGAATTACACCGTTAATACTTTTAACCGTCAGCGTTAATCTTTTCAATTAACACTTTTAGGGTTGCTTCTGCCTCGTCATTAGCAACCTGACAAGTGCCTGCATTTAAGTGTCCGCCACCATTGTACTTAAGGCAAAGCTCGCCCACGTTAGTGTTAGAACTACGGTTAAGGATTGACTTACCCACTGCAAAAACAGTGTTCTGCTGTTTTAATCCCCAAAGCACATGAATTGAAATATTGGTTTTTGGGTAAAGTGCATAAAGTGTGAAGCGGTTAGTTGCGTAAATGGTTTCTTCATTACGCAAATCTAACACCACTAGGTTGTCATAAATTTTGGCACATTTTTGAATTTGCTGACGCGCTTTGCTGTCGTGTTCAAAATAAAGATCGGTGCGTTCTTTAACATCGGGTAATTCAAGAATTTGCTTAATGCTGTGATTACGGCAATAGTCAATTAGCTGCATCATCAGCTGGTAATTAGAAATGGTGAAATCACGGAAACGGCCTAAACCGGTGCGCGCATCCATAATAAAGTTTAACAACACCCAATCATCTGGGTTCAATACTTCATCTTCATTAAACTGAGCAGCATCGCCCTTGTCTACTGCTTCCATCATTTCATCCCAAGCCACTGGGAAGGCTTCATGGCCACCGTAATGTTCCCAAACAACACGCGCAGCAGAAGGCACGTCTGGGTCAATAATGTGGTTATCGGCCAAGACTTCATTACGCACTGTTTCGCTTAGGTGGTGATCAAATGCTAAGTAGCAACCTGCCACATAAGGCAAGTTGGTAGTGATATCGTTTGCACCAATTTCAACTTTGCCATCTTGCATATCTTTGGGGTGTACAAATTGGATATCATCAATTAAGTTCAAATGCTTTAATAACGCAGCACAGACTAAACCATCAAAATCACTGCGTGTTACTAACCGGTATTTCTGTGACATAAAGCGACTCCAAATAAAAA
>JAAYGA010000389.1 GCA_012727935.1 Pseudomonadaceae bacterium
CCCCGTTATCGCCCGCAACCCTGGCCGCAGCAGAGACGTGGCGCGGCCAAGACCCTGATGTCGAAACCAAAGCCGAGCTGACCGCGCTGATCGAGCGTGCCGTGGGCGGGGACCAGCAGATCGGAATCAAGACAGCCGCTGCCGAACTCGAGGACGCGTTCAGTGGCCTCTTGGAGTTCGGGACCGCGGGACTGCGGGGCCGGCTGGGGCCGGGGCCGAACCGGATGAATCGGTTGGTCACAGCCTATGCCGCGGCCGGCATCGGCGATTATCTCCAGCAACTCGCCCGCCTCGGCACCGTGTTCGTGAGCAAGACCGTGCTCATCGGCTATGACGCCCGCCACAAGTCAGCCGACTTCGCCCGGGACAGCGCGGAGATCCTCGGCGGTCTCGGCTTCCACGTGCTGCTGACCACCCGTCCGGTGCCGACCCCCGTGATCGCGTTCGGGATCCGCCACCTCGGCGGCCAGGCCGGCATCGTCGTCACCGCCTCGCACAATCCGCGGGAGGACAATGGCTATAAGGTCTATCTCGGCGACGGCCGCCAGATCGTGCCCCCACACGAGGTGCGCATTGCGCAGGGGATGAACCTGGCCGCGGACCAGCCCCTAGCCCTGCTGCCCCGGTCCACCGATCACCACCAGGTGGGCGACGAACTCGTGGCGGCCTATGTCGATCGGGTCGCTCGCGTGGTCGGCGGTGCGGGGCCGCGGGAGCTGACCTGGGTGCATACATCGCTGCATGGGGTGGGTGCGGAGGTCGTCCGCCGGGTCGCCGACCGACTGGGTTTCGCCGCCCCGATCGAGGTCGCGGAGCAGGCCGAGCCAGACCCGGACTTCCCAACGGTTGCCTTCCCCAACCCCGAGGAACCCGGGGCGCTGGACCTGGCCATGACTCTGGGGACCGAGCGCGGGGCCGACCTGATCATTGCCAACGACCCCGATGCCGACCGGTGTGCCGTCGCACTTCCCGATGGGCTCGGGGGGTGGCGGGTCCTGCACGATGACGAACTGGGAGTCCTGCTGGGCGACTATCTGTTGCGTCGGGGGGTCGAGGGGGCGTACGCGACCACGGTCGTGTCCGGGACGATGCTGCCCAAGATCGCTGCCGCCCACGGACAACCCACGGCCCGCACCCTCACGGGCTTCAAGTGGCTGGCGCGGGTGCCGGGGTTGGCCTATGGCTATGAGGAGGCGCTCGGTTATTGCTGTGACCCGGCTGCGGTGGCGGACAAGGACGGGATCTCCGCCGCAGCGTTGGTCTTGGCGATGGCTGCCGAAGAGAAAGCCGCCAGCCGGACGCTCGCTGATCGCCTGGACCAGTTGGCGCTGCAGCACGGAGTGCATCGGAGCGACCAGGTGTCCATGCGTGTGGACGACCTGTCCCTGATCACCAGAGCGATGGCGAGGCTGCGCGCCGAGCCACCGGCGGAGCTGTGCGGTGAACCGGTCGAGGTGATCGACTATGCCGAGGGCGTCGAGGGGTTGCCGAGTGCGGACGTGATCCAGTTCCGCGGGGAGACGGTGACCGCGACCGTCCGGCCGTCCGGCACCGAACCGAAGCTGAAGTGCTATTTCGAGACGCGCGTCGCGCCGAACGTGACCGCGCGGGATCTTGCCGGGTCGCAGGCGGAGGCGGCCGGGATGATGGCGCGACTGCGGGCGGACCTGCAGGCGGCCTTGGGACTGTGAGCGCCTAGGCCTGTGAGCCCTGGACGGGACCCGATCCCTGCTGAATGGGTGCCCACTCCGGCCCGGTTTCGCCGAGCTTCTCATCGAGCTTGGCGAACAGGGGCGACGGTTTGGCGAGCGGCTGCCCGGCTCGGACCGGGCGGGACTCCCAGCTGGCCTGCTGGTTTGCGTACTCCCCCATGATCACCGGATAGTCCGCATTGCCCTCCTCGGACACCTCCCGGATCTCCGGCTGGGCGGCCCAGACGCCCTCCCCGCCGAGCGCCTCAAACACCTGCTGCGACGCGTGCGGCAGGAACGGGGTCAACATCGTGTTCACGTCCGACACCACCTGGAGCGCAGTGTGCAGG
>JAAYGA010000034.1 GCA_012727935.1 Pseudomonadaceae bacterium
ACCTTGCCCTGTGGAGCCCGGACTTTCCTCCCCCACCGTAAACAGTGGCGGCGACTGTCCAGCCGACTTCCGCTGCGAAAGGATATAGACAAACAGCGCCGCACTCAAGCTTTGCTAGCAAATCCGTTATCTAGCATCCACTGATACAGGTCTTTCTTCTTCACGCCAGTCATCCGCGCTACTAAAGCACTGGCTTTGGAAGGTGGCATGGCATCTTTAAGTTCTTCTAACCAACGGCAAGCTTCAGCCCAAGCCACATCGGGTGCTTGCCCTGTAAAGCCTTCTACCAGCAACACAAATTCACCTTTTTGCTGGTTAGGGTCGGCAGTGACTTTTGCTAATAATTCAGCAAGGCTGGCAGTTAAATAGGTTTCAAAGTGTTTGGTAATTTCCCTTGCCACACAGGCTTGACGCTGCCCGCCAAAAACCTTAATCATGCTTTCTAAGCTGGCTAATAAACGGTGGGGCGATTCATAAAAAATTAACGTGCCTTGTTGTTGAACTAGGTTTTCTAAAGTTTTAGTACGCGCCTGTTCTTTAGCCGGTAAAAAACCTGCAAAAAAGAAGCGGTCGGTTGGCAGGCCAGCCACACTTAAAGCGGCAATTAAAGCACTAACCCCTGGCACAGGTAATACTGCAAAGCCTGCTTGGCGTACGCTAGCAACCAAGGCATAACCTGGGTCGGAAATAAGCGGTGTACCGGCATCAGAAATTAACGCCACCGACTTACCTTTCGCTAGCAAGTTTATAATTTGTTCAGCCCGTGAATTTTCATTGTGGTCATGCAAAGAAATTAGGCGATTTTTAATTTGATAATGGTCTAATAAGCGGCCGCTATGGCGCGTATCTTCCGCTGCAATTAAATCTACCTGCTGTAGAATAAGCAGGGCTCTGGCGGTTATATCCTCAAGATTACCAATGGGCGTTGCAACAACGTACAAGGTGGCATTTTTTTTGCTATGCTCTGCTGCATTAATGGGTAAAGAAACGGTCAGTTCTGCAGCTGGCTCAATTACTGGGGTTTTACGAGTCATGAAAGGATCAACCAGAGTGACATTAAAATTATCAGCCTATAAGGCACAGGGCCTGCAACTGGGTTTCTATAAATTAGGTGTAGCGTGTTTACTGGTGTTAATGCTGGTGGGCTGTTCAGGTAAAACCCAACCAACACCACCTCAACAGGTAATAATTAATGAACGTGCCACCCACCCTAACCCAGAAGTCGAAGCCCAGCTAATAAGACTTGATGCAGCGGTTATGTTAACACAGCAACAAAGGCACCAAGAAAGCTTAGATTTATTGCAAACACTGCGCCTTTCTTTCCTGCCCCTTCATGAACACTGGCGCGCCTTACAAACAGCAGCCACTAGCAGCCTTGCACTAGAAAACGGCTGGCTGGCTTTGCGCCTCATGGAACATTTCAGCCAACAACTTCCCCCTTTAAATCAGCAACAGCAATACCTTCTATTTGGTTACCAAGCAGATGCTTTTCTATTGACTGGCTTTTATAGCAATGCTGTACAACAACGCTACCACCAAGCCCAAGCGACTCAAGACAAAAACAAGCAACAGGCTGCTTATAAAGCACTCTGGAGCAATTTACTACAAATTAACGGCGAAACACTCAGCGAACTTCAAGAACAAGAAAAATATGCCTTGCTGCGAGGCTGGTTAGAACTGGCATTGGTTAGACAAACCATCACTGAACACCCTGAATTATTTATAAGCAACCTAGAAGCGTGGCACACCGCTTGGCCCAAACACCCAGCACAAATTTTTATGCCAGAAGAAATGCACCTTTTAACCAAGCTTAGTCAACAACAGGTGCAACATTTAGGCGTTTTTCTTCCAGAAACAGGCATTATGGCCGGTTCAGCCAATGCCCTGCGTGATGCTTTAATTGCTAGGCAGTTAGACACTATTAATAGGGGTTACCCAGCACCTAAAATTACTTTCTATGACACGGAAGGAACTTCACTGGATGCGCTTTACAAACAAGCGGTGAGTGATGGTGTAGAAGTTGTTATTGGCCCTTTAGCTAAGGCTCAGGTCGATCTTTTAGAACGCCGTTCAAGCCTACCCTTACCCACCCTTGCCCTTAACTATGGTAACGACGAAGCATTTCGCAATAAAAGCCTTTACCAATTTGGTTTGTCTGCTGAAAACGAAGCCGAACAGGTGGCACTTAAAGCGTGGCAAAGTGGCTTTCGTCGCGCACTGGTTTTAACACCGGAAAGTGATTGGGGTACACGCATAAAAGAAAGCTTTGTTAATGCTTGGCAAAAACTAGGCGGTGAAATAACCCATTCACGCCAATATGGCAAAAACTTAACCCTAGATAAATCGCTAAGAGAATTGCTTGAAGTGCAGCTAAGTGAGCAAAGGCACAGGCGCTTAATTACCTTATTAGGCCAACGCCCTCACTTTACACCTCGCCCTAGAGAAGACAGTGACTTCTTATTTATTCATGCCACCGCCGCCGATGCTAGGCAAATTAAACCCGCATTAAGCTTTTTAAGGGCGTCCAATCTACCTGTGCTTGCCACTTCTTCGGTTTACACTGGCACCAGCGACCCTAGCCGTGACAAAGACATGGACGGTATCGCTTTTTGTGATATTCCTTGGTATTTAGAAGAGGGCAACGCACTTGAACAAACCATTAGGCAAACTTGGCCAGACAAGATGGTGAACTATGGTCGCCTTTACGCTATGGGTGCTGATGCTTATTTATTAGCCCAACGCCTACCCTTATTCAACGCCTTGCCTGCAAGCCGCCTAGATGGCGCAACAGGGCGCTTAAGCCAAACGAATCGACGCATTAATCGTGAATTACAATGGGCGCAGTTTAATAAAGGCAGAGTAGAGCCTTTAACGGCTAATGCGTTTGAAAAACAACCGTTAATCGACCAGCTTACTTCGGACTAGTTAACTATGTTGCCTAAAACTGCACCTAAACTACCGACTAATAAACAACACCTTGGGCAAGCAGCAGAAGATGCTGCGGCCTTACTATTACAGCAGCAGGGATTAGAGTTAATTGAGCGTAACTTTAACTGCAAAACAGGTGAAATCGATCTTATTTTCAAAGACAATGAGCAGCTTGTTTTTGTTGAAGTGCGCTTTAGAAAAAACCAGCTGTTTGGTGGTGCCGCAGCAAGCGTTACTTTAGCTAAACAGCAAAAACTACAACGCGCAGCACACTTTTACCTTAGTCGCTGGCAACAGCCACCCACCTGCCGTTTTGATGTTATGGCCATGACTTTTAATACTAGTCAGCAAATTATCTGTGAAAACTGGATTAAAAATGCCTTTTGATTGCCATAGGTATTCAATGAACCAGCAATTAATACTAGGAAACACTCGGAGTGAACATGAGTTTTAACGATCGAATCTTGCAGCACTTTCATGCCAGTATTGATACTAAGGCGCAAGCAAGTCAGGTATTACCTGAATTTATTGAACATGCCAGCCGCATGATGGTTGAAGCCATTCTTAATGAAGGCAAGGTGCTTAGCTGTGGTAATGGTGGTTCGGCAGGGGATGCCCAACATTTCTCTTCAGAAATGTTGAACCGCTTTGAACGTGAAAGGCCCAGCTTGCCTGCTATGGCTTTAAGCACCGACACTTCTACCATTACTTCCATTGCTAATGATTACAGCTATAACGAAATTTTCTCTAAACAAATTAGAGCCTTAGGCCAGCCAGGCGATATTTTGTTAGCAATTTCTACTAGCGGTAATTCAGCAAATGTTATTCAAGCCATACAAGCAGCACATGAGCGCGACATGCGTGTGGTTGCTTTAACAGGAAGGGATGGCGGTAATATGGCAGCCTTGCTAGGCCCTGAAGACTGTGAAATACGTGTGCCTTCAACAGTGACAGCGCGCATCCAAGAGGTTCATCTACTAGTCATTCATTGCTTGTGTGACTTAATTGATGAACAACTCTTTGGCGGCCATTAGTCGTCGGTCGTGATTATTTAATCACTTTAAGGTGAGAAGCTTTACTACTGGTTATTTTGCTAGCCGTTTTAGTGTCTAAAGCAGGTTTATTTTTAGCTTTAGGCACTTCAACCAAGGGTGCTTCAACAAGTGGATTAGATTCAACTAAGCTTGGTTCAATTGCTAATCTAGGCTCATCACCAAACACCATGCCCAAACTATTTTCACGGGCATAAATTGCTGTTACGGCATCAACAGGAAGGCGGATTTGCCTAGAAACCCCACTAAAACGTGCGCTGAAAGTAACCTCATCATCACCCATCAGCAAATGACGGCAAGCATCGGGTGATATATTCAACACTAGCTGCCCCTCATCAATATGAGACGAAGGCACTTCAACACCCAGCACATTTGTATCAATCACAAGGTGGGGCGTTAAGTTGTTATCTAATAGCCATTCATAAATGGCTCTCAATAAATAAGGACGGCTAGAAGTGGACATAAGGAACTCCGTATTAACGCATTTCGCGTTCGACTTCAGACAGGCTGTCGATAAAGCCATCACGGCTGAAGCAACGCTCCATATAATCAAGCAAAGGTTTAACTTGCTTTTCTGGTAGTTCAATACCCAAGTGCTTTAAGCGCCACAAAATGGGTAGTACACAGCAGTCAACCAAACTGAACTCATCGCTCATAAAGAAAGGGCGATCAGTAAAAATGGGTGCTACACCGATAATGCTTTCACGTAATTCTTTACGTGCTTTGTCGGCTTTTTTACCCGTAGGCTCATTGGTTAGTTGTTCAACCAAGGGGCTCCACTCTTTTTCAATGCGATAAACCCAAAGACGGCTTTGCGCGCGCGCAACAGGGTAAACGGGTAACAAAGGTGGGTGAGGAAAACGCTCATCTAAATATTCCATCATTACCTTAGATTCATAAAGAACTAGGTCTCTATCAAGCAAGGTAGGAAGGCTATTGTAGGGATTAAGGTCCGCTAATTCTTCTGGTTTATTGTTAGGGTCTATCTCTAACAAGTCGACAGTAACGCCTTTTTCAGCTAGAACGATACGTACACGGTGGCTGTAGTGATCTTCACTATCAGAAAAAAAGGTCATGGAAGAACGCTTGGTAGCAACGCTCATTAATATATCCTCATTATACATTCAGCCAACAACTATAACGCTTATAGGCCTGAAATAGCAAAAGGCGCACGGGTAAGCGCACGCCTTTTGCCTGCTTTTACATCATTTTACGCCCATTAATCACTGTAAAATGATCAATGTTTGATGTCACGCCAGTATTCTTTCTTCAACAGGTAAGCGAAGAATAAGAAGATAACAATGAAGATCAAGACTTTAGGGGCAATGCTGTTCGCCTGATACTTACTTGGCTCGGCAACATAAACCATAAAGTTGGTTAGATCATAAACTGCTTTGTCGAACTCGGCAGGTGAAAGACTGCCCGTGGTGACTTCTTTAAAGCAATCACGCGGGTTAGCTACTTTACCTTTTAAAGGATCAATAGTTTGAGCACTGATCGCATTAGGATCACAAGCTAAACTATTGGTGCCTTGCAAATCAGCTAACACATGAGGCATACCCACATCAGGGAAAACAGTGTTGTTTACGCCCCAAGGCTTTTCATTGTCTAAGTAAAAACCACGCAAAAAGCTGTAGATGTACTCAGGGCTCTTTAAACGCGCCATCAAGCTTAAATCAGGTGGTGGCGTACCAAACCAAACAGCTGAGTCAGCTTTGGTCATAGAGATACGCATCTGATCGTTATAAGCCGTCTGCGGGTTAAGAATTAGGTTTTCTTCTATAACTTCTTGTGGAATACCTAAGTCTTCAGCAGTACGAGCAAAACGCTGATGCTCAGCAGAGTGACAACCCATGCAGTAGTTTACGAATAAACGTGCACCATTATGCAAAGATTCAACGTTGTACAAATCTGGAGTCATTGCATCCAGCTTAGCTGGAGAACCTGCAGCCATAGAAAGGGCAGGCACCAGCGCAAATATAACTGCTAGTAATTGCTTTTTCATTAGCCTGTCACTCTCTCTGGAACGGGTTTGCATTTTTCAATTCTGGTGTAAAAAGGCATCAGAATGAAAACCAAGAAGTAAATTGCAGTACATAACTGAGCTAGCGTAGTACGGCCTGGCGTAGAAGGTAGAACACCCAACACACCTAAAACCACAAAGCTAATACAGAAAAGCACTAGAGCCAACTTACTCATCCAACCCTTATAACGGATAGATTTGACTGGGCTACGATCTAACCAAGGCAATACAAAAAGAATTGCTATGGCCGCACCCATGAAGATAACACCCAAGAACTTAGCCTCTAAACCAAAAATAGAGAAAGTAATGGCACGTAGAATGGCGTAGAAGGGTGTGAAATACCAAACAGGTGCAATATGGTCTGGTGTTTTCAGCGGGTTAGCTGGCTCAAAGTTAGGTGCTTCAATAAAGTAACCACCCATTTCTGGGAAGTAGAACACAATTAAAGCAAATACAAAGGCAAATACCGCTACACCGACTATATCTTTCACTGTGTAGTAGGGGTGGAAAGGAATACCGTCTAAAGGCACACCATTTTTATCTAGGTCTTTCTTAATTTCTACGCCGTCTGGGTTGTTAGAACCCACTTCGTGCAGGGCAAGAATGTGCAATACAACTAGCGCAATAATTACGATAGGTAAGGCAGCAACGTGCAGTGCAAAGAAACGGTTTAGAGTAATACCAGAGATCAGGTAGTCACCACGTATCCACTGCGCTAAATCACCACCAATAACGGGAATAGCACCAAATAGAGAAATGATAACCTGAGCACCCCAGTAAGACATTTGTCCCCAAGGTAGCAGGTAACCCATAAAGGCTTCAGCCATAAGCGCAAGGTAGATAGCCATACCAAAAATCCAAATTAATTCACGTGGTTTTTGGTAAGAGCCATACATCATGCCGCGCAGCATATGCAGGTAAACAACAACGAAAAAGGCAGAAGCCCCCGTTGAGTGCATGTAGCGTATTAACCAACCCATTTCTACATCACGCATGATGTATTCCATGGAAGCAAAAGCACCATCGGCAGAAGGGTTATAACTCATGGTTAACCAAATACCGGTTAGAATCTGGTTAACTAGCACTAATAAGGCTAATGAACCAAAAAAGTACCAAAAGTTAAAGTTTTTAGGCGCATAGTATTTACTTAGGTGATCTTCCCACATAGCTGTTGCGGGGAAACGATCATCAATCCAACCCATTAGGCCTGGATTCCCCTTATTACGGTTACCAGCCATTATGCGTTCTCCTCATCGACACCAATTATTATTGTGTTGTCATCAATGTAACTATGGGGCGGCACTTCAAGGTTAGTTGGTGCCGGTTGGCTACGCATAACACGACCGGATAAGTCGAAGCGTGAACCATGGCAAGGACAGAAGAAACCACCCACCCAATCACTACCTAAGTCTGCAGCTGCCACCTCAGGACGATAGGTTGGAGAGCAACCTAAATGCGTACAAATACCAATAACCACAGCAAACTCAGGTTTAATTGAGCGCTCACGATTTTTGGCATAGTCAGGCTGCTGACTAATGACATCTGAGTTAGGATCCGCTAAACGGTCCTCAATAGTTTCTAAGCTTTTCAGCATTTCTGGTGTACGACGAATAATCCATACAGGCTTACCACGCCATTCAACCGTCATCTGCTGCCCAAACTCTAATTTGGAAATATCAGCCCGAGCCGGTGCACCAGCAGCACGTGCCTTGGCACTAGGATTCCAAGAGGCTACGAAAGGTACCGCAACCCCTACTGCGCCCACCGCCCCGACGACGG
>JAAYGA010000230.1 GCA_012727935.1 Pseudomonadaceae bacterium
GCAGAAAATATCAGCACGCATTTTATGGGCATGACTTGGGTAACCAATCATGGCTGGGAAGTGTTTATTTTAGATTATCGGGGTTATGGTCTTTCTGAAGGTAACCCTAGTATTGGCGGTGTTCACCATGACGCTTACATAGGTTTAAAGTGGGCGCTTGCTAGGGCAGAAGAACAACAAATACCTTTAGTGGTATTAGGGCAAAGTATAGGGGGTGCAACAGCGATTACTTTAGTAGCTAATGCATCAAAAGAAGAGCAGCAGCAAATTAGCGGCTTGGTGATAGACAGTGCTTTTTCTGGTTATCGGCGAATTGCCAGAGAAAAGCTGAATGAAAGCTGGCTAACTTGGGCTTTTCAATACCCGCTTTCTTTTACAATTACCGACCGTTATAGCCCAGAAAAACACCTAAACAAATTACCAGAAGGTTTACCTTTATTGGTTTTACATAGCTGTGCTGATGAAGTGATCCCCTGTTCGCATAGCCAACGTATTTACAAACAAGCAGCCGAACCTAAAACCTACCTAGAAGCACAAGAAGGCAGGCACATAGCAATGCTTAGCCAGCTTAAATGGCGCAAGGAATTAATGGTTTGGTTGGGGGCTTTGTTTTAAACAGAAAAACCATAGTGTGTACCATCGGGTAGTTCAATATCTAAGCGCAATTTTCCACCTGATGCTTCTACATAGCGTTTAAGTGAAGATAGCTTTAAGTCACGCCCTGGCTTTTCCATTTCAGAGACAGTTGGCTGTTTAACTCCCAATGCTTTAGCTATTTCATCTTGGGTTATATTCATACGTTCACGTAATTCAGCTAGATGAATAGCTAGTAACATTTCTGTGGCAGCTTTACGTGCTTTAGCTACAACTTCAGGTTTCTCTGTTTCTAAAATTTGATTAAGTGTTCTTGCCATTGCTATTACTCCTTAGTTAAATTTGCTAAATGTAGACTAAACTCATAATCAGCAATTGGGATCATTAATTGGTAAAACCTTTTTTCGTCACTAGTTTTATTGCCTGCACAAAGTAAAATACCTTTACGCTTAGGATCAAAAGCAAAGAAAGCTCTAATGGGATCTCCTTTACTTTGCACCCTTAACTCTTTCATATTGCTAAAAGATGATCCATTAACAGTGTCGGCGTGTGGCCTAGGGAGCATAGGTCCACGCTCTTGTAACAAAAGCATAGAAGCAAGTACGTTAGCTCGATCAATATCATCAAGTGCATCAAACCAATGATCAAAAGTTGTGGTGGTTTCTACTACCCACATCAAGCTTTCCTCTGTAGTTAATTTTATATAGGTTTAAACCTATGATCAAGTTAGCCTTTTTTTTGCAGGGCTTCTTCTTTAAACCTTGCCGCTTCTAAACTGTGTTTATTTAACAACTTATAAAAATCAGTTCTATTTCGCCCAGCCAGCTCTGCGGCTTTAGTTACCTTGCCTTCTGCTAGGCGTAACACTTTAATAAGGTAGGCTTTTTCAAACTCGGCACGGGCTTCGCTTAGGTGGGGTAGGCTGGTACTTTTATCGGTGAGCACTTGGTTAACAAGGTCGGCAGTAATCATTGGCTGGTTGGTTAACCCTGCACACTGCTCTATTACGCCCTGTAACTGGCGCACACTCCCTGGCCAAGGGGTTTTAGCCAGTAGCTCTAATGCTTCAGGTGCAAAGCCGTTGGCTTGGCTTTCTAAGCGGTTAGCGGCTTCATTAAGTAGTTGCTTAGCCATTAGCTGTACTAACAAGGGGCTGCGGTTAAGCACATCTGGGTAATCTTTGTTTTTTTGATCAATAGGGCGAGTGCCTTTTAGCTCATCAATTAAACTAAATAGCTGGTTTTTATCGACTGGCTTAGTTAAGAAGCCAGCCACACCGCGGCGCGTTGCTTGCACAGCATCGGGAATGGTGCCGTGAGCGGTTAAAATAATGACTGGTAGCCCTGGGTAAAGTGTTTGAATTTCATCAAATAAAGTTAAGCCATCCATTTCATCCATGCGTAAATCTGAAAGCACTAGATCAGGTGTCATTTGTTTTAAAATTTCTAAAGCTTCTGGTCCGCTTTCAGCGGTAGTAACTAGGTGACCAGCACTTTCTAGGCGTAATGACAGTAGTTTTAGTAGGCTTAAATCGTCATCAACCAATAGTAATTGGGCAGGAAATTCACTTAATTTTGTTTCTGGAATTAGTTTCATAGATCAATACTCTGACGTTGTTTGCGCTGGTGCAAGCTTCGCTCTATAGCAGTCAGGGCATCTAACTTGGCTTTTAGCTGGTCGCGTTCAGCTTCAAGTTGCTGTAGCTGTTTTTTAGCCAGACCAAGTTCTGCCGATAAAGCATCCTTGCCCTGCTGTAAATGCAGCCACTGCTCTTTGCACTGGGTGTGTTGATTGTCTGTGCTTGTATTTTGTTGGTTAGCTTCTTGTTGAGGGCTTGGGTCGCTGTTTTGGGGTGTAACCATACAACCGGTAAAGAGTGTAAGCAGTAAAGTGTAAATAAAAAAATGTTGGTATTTGGACACACTCATTCTACTTCCCTTAAATTAAGTTAGTTGGCCAGACTAAACGAAAAATGGTGGCATCTTCATTAGATGTTAAAAGTTCTAGGTGGCCAGTGTGGGCTTTCATGCAATCAGCGGCAATTGAAAGCCCTAAGCCTGAACCTTTAACGGCACCTCTGCGTTTACCGCTGCCTTGGTAAAAAGGTTCAAATAGGCGTTTTTGTTCGTGTTCTGGTATGGGTATTCCGGCATTTTCTACTTCTATCCACTGCACTTCTTTTTCAACGCCTGCCCTAAGTTGAATGGTTTTGCTGGTGTTGCCATAGTGCAGGGCATTGGTTAATAAGTTGTCTAGGGTGCTGCGTAGTAAAGAAATGTCGCCGGTTAGTTGTAAGCCGCTTTGTGGCAGGCTTATCAGTTGTTGCCTTTGTTCTAGCAGGGGCTGCCAAGGTGCTAAAAGCCGCTGTAATAAGTTATCTAAATTAATGCTAGCCACTTCTAACTGCTTTTTACCTTGCAAGAGGTTGTAGTCTAGTAGCTGTTCAATTAGCTCTTGTAAGCGGCGGCTGTTTTGTTCTAACAGGCCGGTCACTTCTTTTTGGGAAGGCGTTAAGCTGCCCAATACTTCTTCGTGTAATAAATCACCGGCTTCGCGAATGCTGGCTAGGGGTGTTTTTAGTTCGTGTGAAATGTGCCTTAAAAACTGTGCCTTTTGCTGTTCAATTTCATCTAGCTGTTCTTCTAGCCAGTTAAGCCGTACATCCAAGTGTATCAATTCAGCCGGGCCTTCTTGTAGTTGTTTGGTTTTATTCTTGTTATTAGGGTTGGCTAAAGAGTTAATGCGTTTTTGTAGGTAATCAATGGGGCGTAATAGCCGCCAAGTAAAATAGATAACCAGCAATAAAGACAAGCTAAGCAACATTAAAAACTGCCAAACCAGTTGCTTCTGCAAGCTTAAAAGCTGTTGCTGCATGGCTTGCAGGCGTTGGTCTACACTGTTTTGGGTTTGGTTGGTTAAAGATTCTGTTAGGTCGGCTAGGCTGGCAATGTATTCAACGTCGGCTAGGCTGTGTAGGGCTTGTTGTTCTAATAAAGCTTCTAATAGTTCTTGTGCTGGTGTAACAGGGAAAAGTAAATAAGGTTGTTTAACCAAGGTGCTAAAGTTGTTGAACTGGCTTTCTAAGAGTTCTAATAAAGAAGCTTCTTCAACAATTAAATATTGGCGACTGGTGCGTTCCATGTCTAGGGCTAGGGTTTGTAAGGCTTGTGAACGCCGCGTAAAAGCAACGGCTTCACGGGCGCTTAATTCTGCTTGGGCAGAAAGTTCTCGGTAAGCATTAGCGGCTTGAAAAACCAACAATACTAGGGGCAAGACTACGCCCACAAAGCCTAATAACACCAATTGCATGAGTGACAAATTAGCGGGGCGTAGTAGTTTCATTTTTTTACTTCAAGGTTAAAGCTTCTTAGAAAACACCTGCGAATTACGTTGCCAGTTGTAAATCGCTTGGCGGGCTACAGGCAGTTGTTCTACTGGTGCAGGAATAAAATCCCTTTCTAAAAACCAATGGGCGGTGTGGGTGGTTAACACGAACAAGGTTTCTATACCGGCATCTAAGGCTTGCTTTTCAATGCTGATAAGCAGGTTGTCGCCGCGTTGGCTGTGGCGATATTCTGGGTGTACCACCACACAGGCTAGTTCAGCTTGGCGTTGGTCTGGGTAGGGGTAAAGGGCGGCACAGGCAATAATGCTGCCGTCTAAATCAATGACGGTAAAGCGTTCAATTTCAGCTTCTAATAATTCACGAGAACGGCGAACTAAAATACCTGCCTCTTCTAAAGGGCGCAGTAAAGCTAATAAACCGCCCACGTCTTCAATTTTAGCGCGGCGTAATGTTTCGTAACGCAGCTGGGTAATAAGTGTGCCGTCACCGTCACGGGTAAACAATTCTTGTAGCAAGGCACCACTGCGTTTATAGCTTAGTAGGTGTGTTCTAGGCACACCATTACGGCTGGCATAGCAGGCGGCTTTTAAATGCCTTTTTAAGAGGGGTTGGTCGGTTAAGTTTTCTAATAAGGCTTCGGCATCTTGTGGGCTTAAATCGCGAATTAACTGATCTTGGGCATTTTTTAACCCTTCGGCTGCACCAAATAAAATTAATTTTTCAGCCCCTAGCTGGGTAGCAACCGCAGTCGCCACTTCTTCTGCATCTAAATCAAAGGCTTCACCTGTTGGGGAATAACCCAAGGGTGGCAGCAACACTAGCATACCTTGGTCTAGCAGGGCTTGAATGCTTTTAACCTGCACTTTACGAACCTCTCCGCAAAAGTGCATGTCGACACCGGCTCTAATACCTAAAGGACGTGCAGTAATTAAATTGCCGCTCATCACCCTTAAACCGGCCCCGTGCATGGGTGAATTTGTTAGCCCCATTGAAAGGCGAGCTTCTAATTCAGCCCGTAAACTACCAACACAAGCCAAAATAGCAGGCAGGCGTTGTTTGTCTACTAATAGGCGACCTTGGTGTTCTTGCCAAGCTAGGCCGCGGTTGTCTAACTCTTCTCTTGCTTGAGCGCGCGCCCCATAAGTAATGATTAAGCGCACGCCCAAAGAGTTTAAAAGGGCTATATCGGTTATTAGCTCACGCAGGCCAGCAGCGCGTAAGGCTTCGCCATCGAGGTGAATTACAAAAGTACGCCCACGGTGGGCGTTAATGTAAGGTGATGCATTACGAAACCAGTTTACATGCTGGTCTAGGGTGTGCTTAACCAAATGAAGCCTTTAGAATAAAGAAGATAATGATGGATAAAATAGCACCGGCGGGCAGTGTGACTAGCCATGAAGCAAAGATATTGCTAACCACACGCATGTTAATGGCTGCAAGGCCACGCGCTAAACCTACACCCAACACAGCACCCACTAAGGTGTGAGTGGTTGAAATGGGCATACCTATACCTGAGGCAAATACGACTGTACTGGCAGTTGCTAGAGTGGCTGCAAAACCACGGCTGGGCGTTAGTTCAGTAATGTTGGTGCCTATGGTAGCAATAACGCGGTGACCATACATAACCAAGCCTGCCACTATACCACCACCACCAATCAGCAAAATCCAAGAAGGCGTCTGAACCTTGTCTAACACTTCGCCACCGGCTTGAATGATGCCCACTATAGCGGCAACTGGGCCAATGGCATTGGCAACGTCGTTAGAACCATGAGCAAAAGCCATAGCACAGGCAGTAAAGACCATTAACAAAGCAAAAACTTTTTCTACGTTTTGAATTTGTAGCTGGCCATTATTGGTCTCGCGCTTAATGCTTTTTTCCATATAAAAGCCAATGGCAGCCAAGAGTAAGCCAGCAATAACTGAATAAAGCATGGCTTCATTGTTGGTCACATCTAAACCTAGGTGTTTAAAACCCTTGGTGAAAGTAACAGCTGCAACAATAAAACCAACAATAAAGGTATAAAAAGGCACGTATTTTTTAGCTGCTATAAAAGCATCATCGGCTTCAAAAATAAGCTTTTGAATACTTTTAAACAGTAAAAAACCCACTACACCAGCCATCAGTGGTGAAGTAACCCAACTGGTGGCAATAACAAGAACGCCCTTCCACTGCACTGCATCAACTGAAATGCCAACTGCTGCAAAACCAACAATAGCACCCACAATCGAGTGAGTAGTAGAAACCGGCCAGCCTTTATAGCTAGCAATTAGCAGCCAAATGCCTGCGGCAAGTAGGGAAGACAACATGCCATAAACTAACAGTTCAGGTTTGTCGGCAAAGGTGCTGGTATCAACTATGCCTTTACGAATGGTTGAAGTCACTTCACCACCGGCTAGCCAAGCCCCTGCAAATTCAAAAATTATCGCAATAATAATGGCTTGTTTAATAGTAATGGCTTTAGAGCCAACTGAAGTGCCCATAGCATTAGCTACGTCGTTAGCGCCTATGCCCCAAGCCATAAAAAAACCAAACAAGCAGGCTAGAACTAAAAAGGTATTACCGTGTTCAATAATAATAGACATAAAAAACCTTAAAGCTGGGTTAACGAGCCATCATAATTTGCAAACGGCCGCCCACACGCTGAGCACGATCTGCTAAATCACCTACCCAATCAATTACCTTGTAAAGGAAAATGACATCGACGGGGGGCCATTCTTTTTCTAACTTAAATAACTGAGCACGCACCTGAATTTCTAATTCATCGGTGTCTTGTTCTAGTTGATCGAGTGTTTTAATCATTTTGGTTAGCAGTTCAGTGACCTGCCGACCAAAACCTGAGCCAATAAGTTTATCTATCTCATTAATGGTGCGCTGGGCTTGTTCTACTGCTAACACACCGCTATTAATAAAACCTAGCATGGGTTCCGCCATAGATTCTGGGATTTGCATTTTACGCCCCAGCATTAAACCTGCAATGTCTTTAGCTTTATTGGCTATCTTATCTTGCTGGGCGACAAGTTCTAATAAATCGCTGCGTGAAACTGGCATAAACAAACTATTGGGTAAGCCAAGGCGAATTTCACGCTTTAAATCATCGGCCTCTTGCTCTAATTTGCTAATACGCTTACGCAGCACCTTGGCCTCTTCCCAATCGTTGGCCAACACTGCTGCCATAAAAGGCTGTAGCAATTGTGTAGCTATGTAGGTTTTGTCTATATGCTCTTGCAGCGGCCCAAAGGGCGAGCGTCCAAACAGCTTAGAAAGTGGGTTATTGGATGTCATACTGAGTACCTTAGAGTAGGAATCGGAATGCAGCTGCTGGGTATTATAAAAGTTGCCCCAACTTAATGTCACAGTCTTTTAACATAATTACGAGGTGAGCGGCACTTATGGCCAAAGAAATAGAGTTGAAACTACTGATTAGGCAAGCCGATCTTAAGCAATTAGAAGCCTTAATGCAGCAGTACAAAGCTAAGCCACAAGGGGTTAAGCGCCTAGAAAACACCTACTTTGATACCCCCGATTTACACCTAAACCAAGCTAAGGCCGCTTTACGCCTAAGGTTTAATGCCAAAGATTGGGTACAAACCTTAAAAACCAGTGGTGCAACCTTGGGTGCATTAAGTGAAAGGGGGGAATGGGAAATGCCAGTGCCTGAAGGGAAATTAAATTTAGCTTTATTTCCTGAAGGTATTTTAGATCCTCAATGGCAAAATAAACTAACTGAAAAATTCAGCACCAACTTTACGCGCGAAACTTGGTTGTTAACCCGAACCTTGCATAACCATAAAGTAACCAGCGAAGTAACCAGTGAAATAGAACTAGCTGTTGACCTAGGTGAAGTGCTACTTCCTATTAAAGCTGGGCAAGCGCCTGCCGCCAAAGACACCATTTGTGAAGTGGAGCTAGAGCTTAAGCAAGGTGAAACAGCTGAACTTTTTAAACTGGCTAATCAGCTGGCTAGCAGCCTAGTTGTTCACCCTGGCGTGTTAAGTAAAGCCGAAAGAGGATTAAGGCTATTAAAAGGCACCGCTTTTGTAGAAAGGTCTAGTTTAAATAGCCTAAACAGCAATGTGGTTAGCTTTGCAGATTTAAGTAACCTTGCAGGGCAGGAATTAAACCGCTGGATATTGGCGCATGAAAACTGGGCATTCAATGCCAATGAAGATGAAATACTTAAAGCTCACCGTGCTTTATTGCGTTTACATGCCTTGTTGGTGCTAGCGCAACGCCTTTGCTCTGCTGCCAAGCTTTACCCCGCTATTGTTGCAGTAAAAGAGTTAACTGCAGATTTTTTACCTTGGGTGCAAGGCTGCTGGCAAGACCGTGCTTTGCAACGGTTAGAACTGACGGCTACTGATGCTGAATGGCGTTCAAAACACTTAGGTTATGCGGTGCGGCGCAGTGAATATCGGCGTTTGTGGCATAAAAACTGGGTAGGCCAAGCCAGCCTATTGTTAGTAGAAAGTCTTTTTAGCCATCAACACCAACAGGCTTGCACCCAACAAAATAAAGCTGATTATTTATTACAACAAGCCATTGCCAAGCTAGGTTTGCCACAACAGCCAATGGAAGTGAAAGTTTGGTTGGAACGCTACCCTTCTTTAGTAAGGGTAGAATTGCTTTTACAACATGTAAGCCCAGCAGAAAAAAACAACCAACAATTAATAAAGCAAATGCAAGAATCAATAGAAACGCTGAATGGCTATCAGCAGTTATTAGGCTTACACAATTTAACTGATGGCATTAAAAAAATAGTAACTGCCGAACACCAAACACTTTTATTACAGCTAGGCAGAATGGCCCAAGCCCTTTGGGTAAAGGTCTAGTGCAAAAGAAATAACTATTAAGTGTGTTTTTTTAGTGGTTTATTAGCTTGATATTCAATATATAAAGAAAAAACCACTAAGGCTGATGGTTGTTCTGCTAAGTAAATGATATGAATCAAGTTTTTATGTGAGGCAAGGTTACTATACTTTAGTCTATGGTCTAGCTAGCTGGTGATTGACAAGGTATAAAAAAGCATGAGAGTCTGCACCCTAGCGGTGAAGAGAAAAA
>JAAYGA010000231.1 GCA_012727935.1 Pseudomonadaceae bacterium
CTAGGCCAGCATCCATTTGCATTAGGGTAACGCCGGTGGCTGCGTCACCTGCTAAGAGTGCCCGTTGAATGGGCGCAGCACCACGCCAACGGGGTAGTAAGGAAGCGTGTACATTAATGCAGCCTAAGCGGGGCATATCTAAAACCACTTGCGGTAGCAGCAAGCCATAGGCGACGACTATCATTAAATCAGCCTTGAGGTCGTTTAAAATTTGCTGGTCTTGGGCATCTTTTAGGTTGATAGGCTGGAATACTGGGATGCCATGTTTAAGTGCCAGTTCTTTAACGGCGCTGGGCTTTAATTTACGGCCTCGACCCGCAGGGCGGTCTGGCTGGGTATAAACAGCAATAATTTCATGCTCATTACGCATGTTTTCTAGCAATGTTTGAAGATTGGTCGCAGCAAAATCAGGTGTTCCAGCAAAAATAATCCGCATTCAGCTCAAGCCTTTTGAAGTTTTAGGTATTTCTTACGCAGGCGCTCTTGTTTAAGGCGCGAAAGGTAATCAACAAAGATAATGCCTTTTAAATGGTCGCATTCGTGTTGCACGCAATGGGCTAGCAAATCATCGCACACAAACTCTAACGGGTTGCCGTGGCGGTCTAGTGCGGTAACTTTAATGCGTAAATAACGTTCAATATCAGCAGTGTATTCAGGTACAGATAAACAGCCTTCTTGCATCAGTTCGCAAGTGGGTTCTAAGGGCGTATATTCAGGGTTAATAAGTACCCGTGGCTGGTTTTTTTCTTCAGACACATCCATCACAATTAACTGCTTGTGGTAGTCAACTTGGGTGGCAGCAAGGCCGATGCCGGGGGCTTGGTACATGGTTTCAAACATGGCGTCTATTTGTTGTTGCAAAGCAGGTGTAAAATCTGCTGGCACTAAAGGTTCAGCCTTGGTGCGTAGGCGGGGATCAGGGTATTCAAGAATGGTTAACAGGCTCATGGCTCTTCTCTAATATAACTAGGGCAAGGTAACTTGGGTAAAGGTTAATAAATAACCAGTTGAGTACTTGCCGCATTTCTGGCTTTAAGGCAAAGTGTAACTCAAAGTAAGCAGGCAAGGCTTATGCTTAGACACCTTCGTTACTTAAGCGTTTTAGTTTCTATACGGATGTATATATGTTGCATGTATTTTTTCGCACTGGATTAGTTGCTCTATTTTTTGCTGCTTTATTTTCAACAACAGCTATTGCACAAGCAATTAGTTTAAAGGCAGATGCGCCGAAACGCTATGAAGTTAAGCGGGGTGATTCACTTTGGTTAATTGCATCCCAGTTTTTAGATGACCCTTGGATGTGGCCGCAGCTGTGGCAGGCAAATAAGCAGGTGGGCGACCCTAACCTACTTTATCCGGGTGATATTATTGAACTGCTCGACGGTCAGGATCGCTTACGTTTGCAGCCTAGATTAAGAATTCTAATGCTACAACAACCCATTCCTTTTATGCCCCTTGCCCAAGTTAACGCTTTTTTAAACCGCGATATCATGATTGAACGGCCAAAATTTGAAGATGGCCTTTATGCGGTACATATTACTGGAGACCGCAGTCTTGCTTCTACAGGTGATCATTTAGAAGTGCTGGGTGAGTTAACTGAAGGTGTAAAACACTATGCAATTTACCGTGAACTAGAAGAAATACGCGACCCTTTAACCCGTAAACACTTAGGTTACCGCGCCCGCGCTTTAGGTAGTGCGCTTTTGGTTAATGATAAAAACCGCCTTCCCCTGCTAGAAATTACAGAAAGTTTTGAAGAAATAAGGGTGGGCGATCGTTTGTTGCCTTTTATTGACAGCCCTTTTGGTGAAGGTTTTCAGCCAAGTGTTCCAGAAAAACCACTGCACGGTACTTTATTACAGGGCTTAGCGGGTCAAAAACTTATTTCTAGTCACCAAGCCGTTATGCTTAATATGGGGGGTGATCAATTAGAACCCGGTACTTTACTGGAAATTCTTGCCCCCGGTCGGCGTTTGCGTAATCACAGCACGGGTGAAGTTATTTTTGCAGCAGAAAATCGTAAAGGCACAGTGATGGTGTATCGCGTTTTTGAAAACATTAGCTTTGCTTTGGTTATGCACTCTAAAGAACCTATGTTGCCAGGCGATGTTTTTCGTCAGGCTACAATTAACTGATTTTAGTTCGCTGGGTTTTAGTTGCGCCTAGGTTCAGAAAAACTGTGTTTAGGAAGAACTATGTTTAGGAAAAGCTATGCCATTACATAAAACCAGTGAGCAATTAACCCAAGAGCTGGCGCTGTGGCTTATTCCTGGCAATAATCAGCGCCGTGTTATTAAGTCTTACTTAGCAACCACAGGGTTGCCCGACTTGTCGTTAGTGACTGCTGAAATACTACTGGAACTCTTAGCTAGAAACCCTGCCTTTTCTGAAAAAACACGCAGCCTAGCAAGCCTAGCCTTGCATAACCCTTGGCAGCTACCTTTTGCAGACCTGCTTAAAAAACACCTTCTATGGGCAGAAGAAGATAACCATTGGCTTATTTTTTTAAGTGAACTACCTAACTTATTACAGCAGTTAGCCGACCCTCCTTTGCTCTTATGTGTTGTAGGGCAGCCAGAACAACTTCATGCGCCCTCGCTAGCCATAGTCGGCAGCCGTAAACTAAGCCCTGAAGGTCAGCACCATGCTGCTAGCTGGTCTTATCAATTAGCTTGGCAAGGCTTAAACATTGTAAGCGGCTTGGCAAGAGGGGTGGATAGCCATGCCCACAAGGGCGCTTTACGTGCTGTAACAGAAGGTGCTTCGGGTTCTACCTGTGCTGTTTTAGCCCACGGCCTAGACACAGTTTACCCACCAGAACACAAGGCTATGGCAGCCAATATTAGTGAAGCAGGTGCTTTAATAAGTGAGTACCCCTTAGGCACACCGCCCATGCCACGTTATTTTCCAGCTAGAAACCGTATTGTAACGGGCTTATCTTTGGGTGTGGTTGTTGTGGAGGCTACTTTGCGTAGCGGTTCTTTAGTTAGCGCCCGTCATGCGATGGAGCAAGGCCGTGAAGTAATGGCTATTCCGGGTTCTATTAGGTATCGGCACAATGAAGGTTGCCACCAGCTAATTCGCCAAGGCGCTGCTTTAGTAACCTGCCCAGAAGAAGTGTTAAACGAATTAAGTGTGCCGTTGAAAAGTTTTTTACCTGACGAAAACATAATTACAGTGCAGGTGCCGGAACATTTACAATCAATTTATTGCCTAGTCAGTGATTTACCCATTTCAGCCGATGAGCTGTTGGCTAGGTGTGGGTTAACAGCTGAACAAGGCGCGGTGTTGTTACTGGAATTAGAGTTAGAAGGCCTAATTATGCAAAAGCCCGGTGGTTGGTGTAAAAGTGCCTAAGCTATAACTGCTTGAGTTAGTCGAATTGCTAGGTTAACTTGCTGCTCTTATTGGCTTTAGCTGTTTATTTTAGCTTTATTCTTCTGTTTTATTGAGTGAAAAAATGCCTATAGAAACCTTGGTTGATAACAGCGCAGTGCAAGAAGCCGCTGCACTACTAAGACAAGGAGGTGTGCTGGCTTATCCAACCGAAGCGGTTTGGGGGTTGGGTTGTGATCCATTTAATAGCCGTGCTTTGCAACGTTTACTTTTGTTAAAACAGCGCGATCCTAGTAAAGGCGTTATTATTATTGCCGCCAGTCTCGAACAATTTAAACCTTGGCTAACTGAAATTACTCCTGCTCAGCAGTTAGTTTTAGAAAACAGTTGGCCAGGCCCACAAACTTGGCTAGTTAAAGACAATGGTTACACGCCTAATTTAATTCGTGGCAAACACAGCAAGGTGGCGCTTAGAGTCACCAATCACCCTTGGGTAGTTGCCTTATGTGAAGCCTTTGATGGGCCGCTGGTTTCTACTTCTGCCAATACTTCGGGTGAATCGCCTTTGCAAACCTATGCTGAGATAGAAAAGTATTTTGGGGGCGAGGTTGATATGATTTTAAAAGGCACTTTGGGTGGTTTAAATCGCCCAACCCGTATAACAGATTTGGAAACAGGTGAAGTCTTGCGTGCTTAACGCCTGTGTTGAGGAGATAAATGTGTCACAAATTGATATAGCAGCAGTTAAAAATTACCTACTTAAACTACAAGATACTATTTGTAGCCAGTTAGAAGCCTTGGATGGTCATAGTTTTGTTGAAGATAACTGGGAACGTGCTGGCGGCGGCGGTGGCCGTACTCGCGTGATGCAAGAAGGTGGTTTTATTGAAAAAGGTGGGGTTAACTTTTCTCATGTGTTTGGCGATCAATTACCGCCTTCAGCCACAGCCGCAAGGCCTGAACTGGCAGGGCGTAATTTTCAAGCCATGGGTGTGTCTTTGGTTATTCACCCACGCAACCCCTACATTCCTACTTCCCATGCCAATGTACGTTTTTTTGTTGCTGAAAAACCCGGCTCAGACCCCGTTTGGTGGTTTGGTGGTGGTTACGATTTAACGCCTTTTTATGGTTTTGAAGAAGACGTTATTGAATGGCACCAAACTGCTAAAAACGCTTGTGAACCCTTTGGACCGCAAGTTTATCCTCAATATAAAAAATGGTGTGATGAATATTTCTACCTAAAACACCGTGATGAAGCGCGTGGCGTGGGTGGTTTGTTTTTCGATGATTTAAATGAGCCTAGCTTTGAACAAAGCTTTGCTTTTATGCGTTCTGTGGGCGATAGCTATATGCAAGCTTACGCACCGATTGTCGAACGTCGTAAAGCCATGGCTTATGGTGAGCGTGAACGTGACTTCCAAGCCTATCGTCGTGGACGTTATGTTGAATTTAACCTAGTTTGGGATCGCGGCACCTTGTTTGGTTTGCAAAGCGGTGGTCGCACAGAATCTATTTTAATGTCTTTACCACCACAAGTACGCTGGGGTTATGATTGGAAGCCTGAGCCTGGCACGGTGGAAGAAAATTTTTATACTGACTTTCTTAAGCCAAAAGACTGGCTAGTAGAAGTTAAGGAATAATAAATAAAATGCTTGATCAGTACGCTGTTTTTGGTAACCCCATAGCGCACAGTAAATCACCCCAAATACACACTTGGTTTGCCCAACAAACCAATCAACTGCTTGAATACCGTGCAATTTTGGCACCTGAAAACGACTTTGAAGCCAGTGCCAATACCTTTTTTGCACAGGGTGGTTTGGGTGCGAATGTGACTGTGCCGTTTAAGTTAGATGCCTTAGTGTTTGCCAATACCCTTTCACCTCGTGCGCGTCGAGCCGGTGCGGTGAATACTTTGCAAAAAGGTAAAAATAACCAAATCTATGGCGATAACACCGATGGTATAGGTTTGGTTAGAGACTTAACCAATAACCTCAATTTTAGCTTAGCAGGTAAAAAAGTTTTATTGCTAGGGGCAGGTGGTGCTGCCCGTGGGGTAGTCGAGCCTTTACTAAATGCTGGTATCGCTCAGCTTAAAATAGCGAATCGTACCCCAGAAAAGGCGCAACAG
>JAAYGA010000232.1 GCA_012727935.1 Pseudomonadaceae bacterium
TCCCCTACCACTTTCAACGCCTGGGCGTAACCTTTTACGCTTAACTTTGGTGCGGGGCATTACTTGGACAGGTTTTTTAGGCGGCATTATTTTTGGCCTTGATGTACTGGATTTCAAGTTAAATACTGTTGCTGTTTTTTCAGTTATTTTTACAATGGCATTGGTTAACCTCTTAACTTGGTGGCGGTTAAGCTGGCCAGGGCCTGTGACTGATAAAGAATATTTGCTGCACCTACTCGCCGATGTGGTGGGATTAAGCGTGTTGTTTTATTTTACAGGGGGCGCTAATAACCCCTTTATTTCTTATTTTTTAGTGCCACTAACCATTTCAGCAGCCACCCTGCCTTGGCGTTCCACTTGGATTATTGCCGCTTACATTTTGCTGGCCTACCCCTGTTTAATGGTGTTTTATGAGCCGATACCACAATTAACTGAACCACCAGAAAATTCAGCACTGAACCTGCATTTATTGGGTATGTGGGCTAACTTTATGCTTAGCACCAGCTTGATTACAGTGTTTGTTTATAAAATGGCACAATCCTTGCGCCAGCGTGATGCCGATTTATCTGAAACCCGTGAACGCTCTTTGCATGATGAACAAATTATAGCCGTGGCAACCCAAGCCGCAGGCACTGCCCATGAGCTAGGCACCCCTTTATCAACTATGGCCGTTATGCTAAAAGAGCTAAGCAACGACCACCAAGCCAACACTGAACTAGCAGCCGACCTAGCTCTACTGCGCCAACAGGTTGATACTTGCAAAGTTACCCTGCAATCGTTAGTCAGCAATGCAGACCGCAGTCGGTTACTTAACCCTGAATGCAAGCCTTTAAAAAGCTTTCTTAAACAGGTGCTAGAACACTGGGAAGTGCTACGCCCCGATGTGCGTTATTGCATTGATTGGCCTAACAGTAATTTAAACGAACCACGCATTGCCGATGACATTACCCTGCAACAAGCCTTAATTAATTTATTAAACAATGCTGCCGATGCCAGCCGTGAACCCGTGACTATTATTATTCAATGGAACACCCAAGAGGCGCAAATCGACATTCACGACCAAGGCCCTGGCATTCCTATGGAAATAGCCGAGCGTTTAGGTCAAACTTTTGTATCAACGAAAAGCAAAGGCTTAGGCCTAGGTTTGTTTCTAACCCATGCCACAATTAACCGACTTGGTGGCACAGTACACCTGTACAATCATAAGCATGGCGGAACATTGACCGAGGTAAGAGTGCCTGTCATCGCAGTTTTACCCAAGCCAGTACATTAGGAGACGTAATTTAATGAGTAATGTTGAACAACACGATGAAGCCGTTCGTATTTTAATTATTGATGATGATGATATTTTCACTCACGTACTGCAAAGGGCGTTTGTTAAACGGGGCTATGAAGTTGAAGTGGCGGCTAACGAAGCACAGGCATTAGAAAAAACTCAAGCCTTTGAACCCGATTTAATTAGCCTAGATTTAAAACTAGAAGGCAGTTCAGGGTTAAACCTTTTACCCCTTTTAGTCGAGGCTTCACCCCAATCTAAAATTGTGGTGCTAACAGGCTATTCAAGCATTGCTACCGCAGTTGAAGCCATTAAATTAGGTGCCGTGAATTACTTGTGTAAACCGGCCGATGCCGATGAAATTCTAGCCGCTTTTCAAAAACAAGAAGGCAACCCAGATGCGCCCCTTGCCGAGCAGCCTATGTCGGTTAACCGCCTAACTTGGGAACACATCCAAAAAGTATTGCATGAAAATGATGGTAATATTTCTGCCACCGCACGCGCCTTAGGTATGCACCGCCGCACCTTACAGCGCAAACTACAAAAACGCCCAGTCAAACGCTAAGCTTAATAATTCAAGCTTCATCTAGGTATTTTTTAGGATCAAAAGCCCTAACCCAGTCTGGCATGTAGGCAGTTAAGCCACTGATCAACATGCCATTGACTACCGCTTCAGGTGGTAAAGTTAAGGGTAAAAATAAAAAATAGTTTTGTGCTAAATGGGTGAACTGATGCCCAGAAGTGTAAAACCAAGTAATGGTAATAACCACTAGCCCTGCGCTAAGCACAGCTAAAACACTACCCAACCCCGCGGCAACTAGTACAAAAATAAAGTAATTTGCAGGCAGCTTTAATTCAACAAACTGCCACACCCAATGGCTAACAAATACGGGTAATACACACACCAACAACCCATTAATAGCAAACATATCCCAAGTGCCTTTGCCATTAAGCGTAACGCTAACTAAAGCTAAGCTAGTAGCAATTAACGCCATAGGCCAATAAAACATTAGGGTTAGCGTTGTTGCTAAAATTAAATGTATGGCCACTTGAGAACTTATATTGGCTTGCATTTGCCATAAAAAAGACACTAACACAACACTGCCTAAAAAAAGGTGTTGCAAGCCTTTTTCTCTGAATAAAATGCGCCAAGGTACCTGCCATAAAGCAAAAATAAAAAATAGCGTATACAACACCCAAGCTATCCAACCCAAGGTTTCAGGGTAAAGGCTGGCAGAAAAACTCATTGATTACTCTCCCTAAATCACCAAGAAAACAAAACATATATTAACAATTCGTTATGCAATAGTACTTGTAGCCAAAGTAACATAAAAGGATAATTCGCATCCTAAAAAATTATAATAAAAATAATTTACAACCAACTTTAGCTTGACTAAAGAAAAAGCCACGAATATAAAAATAACAATCTCCGTAGTAGATTTACTTTTACAACAATCACCTTGGAGATTTTTTTCTATGCAGCTCCTGCTTAGACAGTTAACAATTAATTTACGTTTATGGCTAATCCTGTGCCTTGCACTCATTGCTATGGCCTTAGTCAGCTTTCTTGCTATGCAGCAAGAACGCAGTGCCATTTCAGAGCAAAAAAACCTGCAACTAAGCCAGCTGCTAGAACTGGCTCATAATACCCTAGATCATTTTCATCAACGCGCTCAACAGGGTGAAGTGTCACACAACGAAGCTAAACAACAAGCTTTCAATATTATTAAAAACTTTCGCTTCACAACGAATAAAGATAAAGACTACTTTTTTATTCTTGATCAGCAGGGTATAGCTGTCATGCACCCCACTCCTTCTTTAGAAAGTATTAGCATGAGAGATGTTAAAGACCCAGAAGGTTTTGCTTTTATTCAAGATATTTTAAATAAATCGAGACAAAATAACCAAGGACGAAGCAACTACACTTGGGATAAGCCCGGTTTTTCAAGCCCCGTTGCCAAGTTAGCACGTTTTCAGAACTTTCAACCTTGGGACTTAGTTATTGTTAATGGTGTGTATTTAGACACAGTTAATGCTTTAATGTGGGAACATGCTATAAAGCTTTTTATTACGTTTTTTATTGCAGGAATTGTTATGGCTAGTTTAATTATGTTAGTTATTAATTCAATTAAACAGCCTTTAAGTAATATGTTACTAAGAACACGTGATATTGCAGAAGGTGAGGGTGATTTAACCCATCGCTTACTACTCGATGGTAAAGATGAACTAACCCAAATTAATCTAGCTTTTAATGCCTTTATTAGCAAAATACAAACGCTCGTGCAGCAAACACACCAATCTTCTTTATCTGTTTCTGCAGCAGCGGAAGAACTGTCTGCTGTTACCCAACAAAGCTCGCAAACTATTTATCAGCAAAGCCTAGAAACTGATCAGGTTGCTACAGCAATGAATGAAATGACAGCCACAGTACAAGAAGTAGCCACCAACGCTACTCAGGCTGCTGGTGCTGCCAGAAATGCTATGGATCAAGCACATAAAGGCGAAGAACGCTTAAAAGCGACACTAAAAACCTTATCTGATTTAGATGAAAGCATTCAAAAAACAGCCATAACTCTTGATCACCTAAAAGAAGGTACTGAAAATATTGGTATCATTATGGATGTGATTAGCTCTGTTGCTGAACAAACTAATTTACTGGCCTTAAACGCAGCAATTGAAGCGGCTCGCGCTGGTGAACATGGGCGTGGTTTTGCCGTAGTAGCTGATGAAGTACGTGGTTTAGCGGCACGCACTCAACAAAGCACGACAGAAATTCATACAACTATTGAAAATTTAGTAAAAGAAGCTGATGAGTCTTACCGAGCTATGTCTGAAAGTCGTAAAAAAGCTGCTGAAACAGTAAGCCATGCAAAAGAAACAGCGAGTGCTTTAGATTTAGTGGGGGCTGCCATTCAGTTAATCTCTGATATGAACACACAAATTGCTAGTGCAGCAGAACAACAAGCAGCTGTTGCAGATGAAATTAACCGCAATATATTAAATATTAATGATTTATCTAATCAAAATAAAGAAGGTTCAGAACACACAACTCAAGCTAGTAATGATTTAGCTCAGTTAGCAGAAATGCTTAACGGGCAGGTTAGCCAGTTTAAAACTTAAAAATAGAGTTAGTATTTATCTAGTAGTGAGCTAGATTTTTATAAAGCCTAGCTTACTATTTTATTGCGCCCTGTTCCCTTAGCCAAATAAAGTTTTTGATCAACTAATAACAACATATCATCAAGGGTTAGTTCTGCCTGTGCCTCAACTACACCAATGCTGACAGTTTGCTTTAAACCCTCTTCAAAAACCTGCTCTTCTAAAGTTTTACGAATTTTTTCTACTACCAAACAGGCTTGTTGCTTATTCGTTTCTGGAAAAATAAGCAAAAATTCTTCTCCGCCCCAACGGCCAAAGATGTCTGTTATTCTTATATTTTCTTTAACTAGATTAGAAAATAGCTGCAAGACTTTATCACCCACCTGATGCCCAAAATTATCATTAACTTTTTTAAAAAAATCTAAGTCGAATAAGGCAATAGACATAGGTCGCTGATGGCGGTGATTTAATGCTAATTGCTCGCCTAGTATTTTATCTAAGTAATGACGATTATAAATATTGGTTAATTTATCAGTAACGGATATTTTCTTTAGCTGGTTATTTTTTTCTTTTAATCTTAGTTCAGCATTTTTTAACTGGCTATTAACTTCTCGGATACGTTGATTAAGATTAAAAAGGTAAAGGGTATAAATACCTAGCACCAACAATATTGAAATTAAACCTAAAATGGGCAGTAAAACTTGATTCCAAGGAAAGTCTTTAGCTATTTCAATGCTTACCCAGCGATCATAGATAGCTGTGTGTTGCTTGTTAGAAATGTTAGTAAGGGCTTTTTCTAAAATGGATTTAAAAATTGGATTGTTTTTTTGAACTGCCATCGACAGATCAAACGAATAGGGTGTTTGGCCTGATATTTTTAAATTAGCTAAGCCTTGAGTGCGTATTAAATAGCTAGCAACTGCCAAATTATCTACAAAAGCATCAACTTCACCTGCTGCAACGGCCTTTAATGATTCAATTGCGCTGTCTCTTAAATCTAAGTTTATTAGCGGGTGATTTTTTTCTAACATTTCATGGGAAGCATAACCCTTAACTACTGCAACTCGCTTACCATTTAATTCACTCATATTAGCAATAAAGCTAACCTTATTATCAGTCACAATAATCATGGGTGATCGCACATAGGGCTGAGTAAAATTTAAATAACGGCTACGGTCGGGGGTGTTGGTAACTGAGGGTAATAAATCTATATTGCCCTCTTTTGTTTCACTTAGGGTTTGTTCCCAACTAAGGTGTTGTTGAACTTGTAATTTAATGTTTAATAAGTTTTCTAATAGTTTTAAATAATCTCTACTAATGCCTCTTAGTTCTACTCCTTTAGTATCTAGGTATTCAAAAGGGGGCCAATTACGATCAACACCAACTCGAATTATTGGATTTTTAGCTAAATAAGCTTGTTCTTCCATAGTTAATTTTAGCTGATTAGCTTGTTGGCTATTAAAAACTAGACGACCTATTCCCTGTTCAAAATCTACCTGCTCTAAATCACCTTCAATAAAGTTAGTTTTAGATAATAAAGCCAGCATATATTCAAGTCGACCAGGAGTTAAAGTGCCTAGTTCAGTGGTGTGCCTAGCAATTAAAGGTTCTAAACCAAGTGCTTCGTTCATTAAAGCTTGGTAAGTTTTATTTTGGGTATTGTATTTTTTTAGAATTATATTAATCAGTTCTTCTTTATTATCTAAAGCATATTCCCAGCCACGTAAAATAGCACGGCGCATGGCTGCCACTCGGCGCGGATTATTATTTGCTTCATCTATTGTAGTGAAGAAAATATCACCATAAAAATCTATACCATAGTGTTTAGGGTCAAGAACATTAACTGAGTAACCCATGTCTTTTAGTAAAAAAAGCTCGTTAGTGCTATAAGCCGTTATAGCATCAACTTCACCATTCACTAGTCGAGTAATTCGATTACTAAGATTATCGCGCAGTAAACCTTCTTTGAGAACTCCCTGCTCTGCCATCATCGCTAGCAGTGAAATACCATCAGTATCATTATTATAAAAAGCTAAACGGCGGCCTATTAAGTCTTTGGGGCGGTTAATATTGGAAGAGCTTAGGCTGATAATGACATTAGGGGAATGTTGAAAAATAGGTGCGACCAAAACAATACCACTGCGTTGCACATGGTGTAAAAGAACGATTGAATCGGTTACACCATAGTGAGCTTCACCTGCTAATACCTGCTTTATATTGCTTAGCTCGGTATTACGCTCTTTAAGCTCTACGTCTAAACCTTCTTCAGCAAAGTAGCCTTTTTCAAGTGCGGCATAGTAACCAGCAAATTGAAATTGATGTAGCCACTTAAGCTGTAAAATAACTTTTTCTGAAGCCTGTAGTGAACCACTGACTAGCAACAAAAGACTAAAAAGAACTAGGGTAGCGACGGATAAGTGTCTAACAATGATTTTTTTCATACTTAACCCGCCTCTATTTTTCATTCCTCTTAGCATAGGTAATCAATAACACTATTAAAAGCGCATATTTAAGTTAGATTCATAAAAAGTTTAATTCACTTAAAAACACAGTGGGCTAGAAAAGTTAAAACCCACCCACTTTAGCTAAATTCACGGCGAAAAGGCGGCAGGCTGTTCAATAGCTGGCTACCATAACGTTTGGTTAAAATACGCCTGTCTAATAAGGTTACTCTGCCCTTATCTTGTTCAGTGCGTATTAAACGGCCACAGGCTTGCACTAGACGAATACTGGCATCTGGCACACTAATTTGCATAAAAGCGTTGCCTCCCGTTACTTCTATCCATTCAGCTAGCGTGGCTTCGACTGGGTCATCAGGGGTAGAAAAAGGAAGGCGCACTATAACAACATGCGTAAGGTATTTACCGGGCATATCTATGCCTTCAGCTAAAGAAGCTAAACCAAAAATAATGCTCGGTTTTTCTTCGTCAATGCGCTGGCGGTGTTTTTCAATTAGCCTATTTTTAGACAGCATATCTTGCGTTAAAGTAACGGCATGTAGTTTCTTATTCAGCCCTTCATAGACTTCATTCATTTGTTTGCGTGAACTAAACAATACTAAGGCAGACACTTCAGCAGAGTCTAAATCTTGGTGAACGTAATCTAAAATAGCTTGGGTGTGCGCCTCTGTTTGTGAAGGGTCACAGGCTTGTTTAGGCACTTCAAACACGCCAAGTTCTGGGTAATTAAATGGGCTGGGGTAGGTTTTACAAGGCGTATCGGCACTTAAACCTGCCCTTTGGCGTAACCTGTCAAACTTCCCTAAGGCTGTTAAGGTGGCAGAAGTGAGTGTTGCACCAAAACAGCGTGACCAAAGCCGATAGGCTAAATCGCCAGCAGCCGTTACTGGGCTGGCACACAGCTCTAGGTCTTCATCACCTTCATTTAAACTGTGACGCACTAACCAACGTGCCAAGGGTGCTTGGTTGGCTGGGTCTTGCTGAGCGCACAGCGCCCAAAGCTGGTGTGCAGCCATAGCCCTAGTGTGTAACACAGCTAACAAAGGTTGCCACTCTCCGGCTAAATCGGCATCTAGGCTGGAATTTTTTTCAGGGTCTTGTGCTTCTTTTAACAGGTTAACTAGGCTTTCTAACAAGCGGCTAAGCGTTGCAAAGTGAATAACTAATTGCTCAGAAAAAGCTTGTAAATTTGCTGGTAAAACACCATTTGGCCAACGGTGTACAGCGGGTCTGGAATCTTTGGGTAGGGTTTCTACTAGCTCGTAAAGCTGGCTATAAAGCGTACCTAAATCACCTTCTAATAGGTCTAATGGCGAATTAAGTTGGTTAAGCAAACTTGCCGCAGTGGGGCTGCTAGTGCCTAATTTTTTTAAAACCTCAGGCTGAGTCTTTTTTAACAGGCGTAACCAACTTAAGGTGGCATTAAAACGAAAGTTAGCCGCAAAGTGATTAATGGCTTTATCTGGCAGGTGGTGCGCTTCATCAAACACATAATAAGTTTGTTCAGGCGGTGGCAAAATAACCCCACCACCCAAAGCTAAATCAGCCAATACTAGGTCATGATTAGCCACAATAATGTCAGCTTGTTCCATTGCTCGGCGTGAATTAAAAAAGGGGCAAGCACCCGTAAAATGAGGGCAGCGGCGATTAGTGCAACGCTGATGGTCGGTTGTTAATCTATCCCACACTTCATTGGCTAGGTTTTCTTTTAGTGAATCTCGGTCGCCGTCCCACAAACCAGCCGATAAATCTTCAGCTAATTTTTCTAATTTATCTTGCCCTGAATTATTAGAATATTTAAGCAGTTCAGCCTGAAATAAATCCAGCGTTGCATCTTGCTCTTCAGGCTGAAACTTGTCTAAGGCTTTAATTAGCTGAGAAGTACAAACGTAACGACCACGCCCTTTAGCTAGGGCATAACTGAATTTTAAATCGGTTAGCTTGGCTAGGTCTGGCAAGTCGCGTAGCAACAGCTGTTCTTGCAACGCTATGGTGGCTGTAGCAATAACCAACTTTTTTTTACGTGCTTGGGCAAGGGTTAGTGTGCCTAATAAGTAGGCTAAGGTTTTCCCTGTGCCTGTACCTGCTTCAATGGCAAGTAGCTGTTGTTGGCTAGTGCGGCGGCCTTCTTCATCTTCTTGAATGGCGGCAAAACTTTTAGCTATGTCGGCAATCATGTGCGCCTGCCCCCGACGCGCCTGAACACTCCTACCGGCTAAAAAAGCGCGGTAGGCTTGCTGTATTTGTGTTTGCCATTGTGCATTCATGTGTCTTCTTTTAATAACTCGTCAGGTGGATAAACACAGGGTAGCTTATTTTTTGTTAAGCCTTCTATTGCCGGTAAAGCAAAGGCATCTTCTTCACCAATAAAGCTAATTGAAGTACCTAATGCGCCAGCTCGCCCAGTACGGCCAATGCGGTGGACGTAATCTTGTGGGTCTTCTGGTAAGTTATAGTTAATTACGTGGCTAATGTCATCTATGTGAATGCCTCGACCAGCAACATCGGTAGCAATTAGCACTTCAATACGGCCAGAACGGAAGTTTTCAAGCGTAGTAATGCGCTTTCTTTGTTCCACTTCGCCAGACAGCATATCAACATTAATGCCTGCCTTTTTAAGGGCTTCATATACCTTACGGGTTGCATCGCGGCGGTTAGCAAACACCAGAACCTTGGTTAAGCCCCAATGTTTAATTAAACGCGTTAGCAGGGCTGTTTTATCGTCATCAGCTACTAAAAAAGCGTGCTGAGTAATATTGTCGGAAGCTTGAATTTTAGTGGCAATTTCGACTGTTTGCGGGGTAATGGTCCACTGGTCTGCCAAGTTCATTATGTCTTGAGTGAAGGTTGCTGAAAACAGTAAAGTTTGGCGCTGCTCTTTGGCTGGTGTGGCACGAATAATGCGTTTCACATCGGGAATAAAGCCCATGTCTAACATGCGGTCAGCTTCATCAAGCACTAGCACTTCTACTTCACGCAAATCTACATCGCGCTTACTGTGAAAATCTAATAAACGGCCAGGCGTTGCTACTAGCAGATCAATCTTTTCACCGCGCAACTGATCACGCTGTTTAACGTAATCCATGCCGCCCACAACAGATAAAAGCTTAAATGAAGTGTGGCGCATTAAGGCTTCAGCATCTTTACAAATTTGAATAACTAGCTCACGGGTGGGGGCTAGAATTAATGCTCTAGGCGCACCAATTTTTTGGCCAGCAGGTACTTCTTCTTCCAATAAATAAGTAAGAATAGCAATTAAAAAAGCAGCTGTTTTACCTGTGCCTGTTTGTGCTTTACCAATTAAATCGACACCGTGTAGGGTGTAAAATAATGACTGGGCTTGAATGGGTGTGCAGTAATCAAAGCCTTGTTCACTAATGGCGCGTAATAATTCTTTGGGTAACTTTAAATCTTGAAAACGTAGCTTACCTTCAACCACTGCTATTGGGTGGTCTTCGGGTTTCCAATCGGCCATAAGTTCTTTTCCTTGTTGCTGACTGTTAGGTGTATTTGAAGCAACACGGGGTGAGTTAGAACTACGTTTCGACGGGCTTCTGCGGCGACGTCGCTTAGTAGTGGGGCTTTTTGATTCAGGCGATGCAGCAGGGGTATTTGTCAA
>JAAYGA010000233.1 GCA_012727935.1 Pseudomonadaceae bacterium
AATAGCTACGCACCTGTTGTAGGTCATGAAGCACAGCAATAATGGTTCTTCCCTGCTGATGCCACTGCTGAACTAAATTGAGTAAATCAGCCGTTGTGGCTTCATCAACAGCGGCAAAGGGTTCATCAAGCAAAATAAGGGGCGCATCCTCTAATAATAAACGGGCAAACAGCACTCTTTGTAACTGACCACCAGACAAAGAATCGAGTGAACGCCTATCAAAACCAGCCATGCCAACCTGTTGCAATGCTTCTTGTACCGCTTGACGGTCTGTCCCTTTAATTGCCGCAAATGCACCACGCCTTGGCCAATGCCCCAAGCTTACAAAGTCGGCCACCCGTAAAGGAAAGTCTAAATCTAACCGTGCTCTTTGTGGTAAATAAGCCAGCTGTGGATGCCCTTGTGGCCAAGTAATCTCACCCCCTAAAGGACGTATTTCATTCATTAAACCTTTTAATAAGGTTGATTTACCACCACCATTAGGGCCCACCACCGCCAGCAAATCGCCGGTTAAAATATGCCCTTGTAAATGGTGTACTGCTGGGTGCCTTTCATAGCCTAAGGTTAGGTTGTTAAATGTAACCAAGGCTAGGGGTTGTTTTTTATTCATCACAAATTAGCTCATTGCCCAGCGGGTTAGCAGCCATAAAATAGCCAACACAGGCATAACTGCTAGCAAACGGGTGGTTACACCCAGCTGTAAAAGGGAAAGGTTCCAGAATCTCATCTTAGCCACCAAATGTTATAACATAACAAACAGGCGAACAAAGATAGCAGAAGTTTTTTTCTGCGACCAGAATTAATTCTAGTTTTAGTGGTTTTTTTCTAGCTTAGCTTCAGGCGACCTAAGCGCCAGTTTTTCTGTTGGCGGTTCAATTAATGGCTCTTCAACAACACCATTACCCAACATAACTGCTAGCCACTGAGTGGAGGGAGTTTGTTCTAAAGCAATTTTTGCAATCATGGTTAAAGGAATGGAAAGGAACATGCCTGCTGCACCAAATAGCCAGCCCCATAAAATAAGTGATAAAAACACCACTAAAGGGGAAAGCCCTAAACCTTTACCCATAAACCGTGGTTCAACCAAATTACCCATCACCATATTAACCGCCAAATAACCACCGGCAACCACACCTGCTTGCGGAAAACCTAGCTGAACTATGGCTAATAAAACAGCAGGAATGGCGGCTAAAATAGAGCCAACGTTAGGAATAAAATTCATTAGCATGGCAATTAACCCCCACAACAAGGGGAAATCTAAACCTAAAAACCCAACCCACAAAGCAATTAAACAACCAGTGACTAAGCTAATGGTCGATTTTATAACCAAATATTTATTAACCTGCACTACAAACTGGCTAGCATTACGCAAAGATTTTTCAGCATCGGGTAAGGCTTGGCGCAATTTCTGAGAAAAAGTTGCTTCTTCAAGTAGCAAGAAAATAACAATGAAAATAATTAAAAATAGATTAGTTAGCAAAGAACCTAGGTTGGTTAACGCTTTAGCAACCCAATCCATAACTTGCGAAGGGTTAAAGTGGGTAAGTAATTGCTTACTAGAAACAGGAACACCCAGCCTTTCTAAAGCGGGTAATAAGCCAATCATTTCGGCTTCTAAACGCTGTTGGTAATCGGGTAGGCGGTTAATAAAACTGTCTATCGCGGTGGTAACCACCATGCCCAATAGGCCACCAAAGACCACCAGAAAAGTGACAATAATTAAAATAGCTAAAATAGGTGGCACTTTATGCCGAGTTAAAAAGTGCAAGGGTGGCGTACAAATAATGCCAATAAAAAGCGCCAACATAATAGGAATAACAATGGCTTCAGCAGATTTAAGGCCAGCTAAAATAATAATAACCGTAGCCAAGCCTAGTAACCAAGCAAGCCCAGGCGCTTTAATATGAAATGAATCAGACATTATAACGAATTTACCCTACTAAAATGTTTGGCAAGCTTACACTAGCCAAGCTTTAGTCTCTATTTTTTTCACTCGTTAACAAGCCTTGTTTTAAAACTTTAACCCGTTCAACTCCTTTACGCCGCTGGGCATAAATAACATCAAGCTTAAGCTGCAAACCTTCCACTTCCTCTGGGTAATGTTCAAGCTTACTTGCCAACTTGGCACGCAAATCATGCTCTTTAGTTTTAAGAACTTTTAGCACTTTACGAATAGATTTAATTTCTTCTTGCTGTGTTTTGCTGTCTGCATCTAAAAACTGACCTAGTCGCTCTAAAAGTTTTTTTACTTTCATTTGTTTTACTCCAAAATAAAACATTCCTTTTTAAAGCCTTCCTAGCTGTTATTTAGCTATATTTGGCTCTTTATCGACTAACTGCTGAATCTCAATTTCATCTAAATTAAATTGGTCGGTAGTTGCCGCTTCTTCCCTGCTCAATAAAGCATGAACAGCAGCAATTAAATTATTGGCTATGTCGGCTACGTAATTTTCATCATTCATAATTGAAGTAGCGATGTTTGCATTTAAGCGCCGGTAGCGAATCATTTCATCTAGGTCATCAATCATTGTGCGGCTAGCTTTTTGTATAGAAAGCTTTAATGAATCTAACGATAAGGCTGTTGTGCTTGAAGGCTCTTCCTCCAATAAAGCACGCAGTTCTCTTAATAACCTAGCTAGCTGTAAGCGTATTTGGTCATAACGCTCTCTCACCGCAGGATTAGACGATAAACCATAGCGGGAAAGGTTGTTATGCAAGTGCTTCATGCCTTTAACCGCGCCCACAATATTGCGGCTAGCTTGGCGCAAAACATACAGTTCTTCTGTGGCTTCATGCGTTGACTCACGCATTTGCGCTTCACTAATAAAAGCCACTATTTCACTGTGCAGGCTTTTAATTTTTTCTTCATAAGCATCTTCAACATCAATGGGAAAAATACGGCGGGTATTTTTTACCTCATTTAATAAAGATTCTTCAGATTCAATGGTGCTGCGTTTTAAACTTAAGCCATTTGCTAGCAAGCCAAAGGCATTATCAAACAGGTGTTCTACTTCTTTACGCACAGCCGCCACCACACTGGAAGGCGTTTCCAGCACTTCTGGGTAAAGGTAAAGGGGTTGTTCTGTACTTTTAGGCACAAAATGAATGAATTGAATTAATCTTTTTTCTATTTGTGGAATAAATGGCATAAAAACCACTGCACCCAACAGCCTAAATAGGGTTTGAAAAAGTGCCAACTTCAACAAATAATCTTCAGCAGCTATCCCTATATAAACCGCCATCCAATCTACGACAAAAACTAAGGGCTTTATTAGTAACATGGCCAATAAGGTTGTTACAAAGCTAAATAACACCTGAGCTGCAGCCAGTCTTTTACCACCTAAGTTAGCCGCTAAGCCACCTAAAGCTGCCGTTATAGCACTGCCTAAACTAGCGCCAATAGATAAAGCTAAAGCATTTTCATAGCTTACTTGGCCGGTTGCCAAAGCAGCGATAACTATTAGCAAGGTGGCGTGGCTAGATTGCATAATAAAAGTAATTAACGTGCCAATTAGGGTGAAAAGTAAAACCCCATACACCCCAGTCATGCTATAGGCAGAAAGATCAAAGCTGCCTTGCAGCTGCGTAAACCCTTCCTTCATAAAATGAATGCCAAAAAACAAAAAACCGATGCCTAAAACAAGGTTGCCTGCCCCTTTAATGGCTTTGCTTTTTTGCATTAATAACAACACGCCAAACACCAGCATAGGCATGGCATAGCTGCCAATATCGACTTTCAAGCCTAAGCCTGCAATTAACCATGCCCCTGTGCTAGTGCCAATATTGGCACCTAAAATAATGCCGATACCACCAGCTAGGGCGATCATTTCAGAACTAACAAAAGAGATGGTTATTAAAGAAACAAGGGTACTAGATTGCATCAAGGTGGTGCTGGTAAAACCCAATAATAGGCTTTTCCACAACTTGTCGGTTGAACGCTGTAAAATGGCTTCTAATGCGCCACCGGCAAAGGCTTTAAAGCCATCTTCTAAGCAAATCATGCCGAAAATAAAGAAGGCAATGCCTAGAGCCAGCTCCATAAACTCAGCACCCACCCAAAGCAAATAGGCAAGCAATAATAAAACGAAAGGTAAGGTAAACTTTCTCAACATAAAACCCACCTAATTAACTTCACCAAACTAGCTAATTTCACCAAAGATTGCTCTTTTAGTTAGGGCAAAAATAACTCAGGGTCTACTCTGGCGGCGTTTAAGCTCATAGTCCAATGTAAATGGGGGCCTGTTGAACGGCCTGTTGTGCCAACTTCACCAATAAACTGCCCTACTTCAACTTCATCGCCCACTTTTAAATTAGCAAAAGCACTCAGATGGCAATACATGCTAGTTAGCCCCTGCCCGTGGTCAATAACCACTGTTTTACCATTAAAAAAGTAATGGTTTTGTGCGGTAATGCGCCCTGGTAAAGCTGCTTTTATGGGCGTGCCTTGGGGTGCGGCTAGGTCTAAACCGCTGTGAGGGTTGCGTGCTTCGCCATTAAATACCCGACGAAAGCCAAAAGGGCTGGAATGCCGTCCTTCTAAGGGTTTAACTAAAGCTGGTAAGGGCAGAATAACCGGACGAAAATTATTCATAGCACCACTTAACTCAGGTGCTTCACGCCTAACTCTGGCAAGGTCTTCAGCAGAAAGATTAACCTGCCTCGGCGCTACCTTAAGGCTTTGTTGTGGGTAAGCTTTATCGGCAACATTAAACGTTAACGGTAAATCCCCTTCGCGAGTGCGCCAAAAAGCTTCGGCTTTGCCCAGTTTTTGGTTTAGAGGAATGCCCACCCAAGCCATCCAACGGCCTTCTTTTTTAACGGTGTAAACTCGCTGATTATTAAAAAAAACATGCGGTGGCGATTCGCTGCGTTGGGGAATTTCTAAAATAGCGATGCCGCCTGGAATACGCGCTTCTTGTGGCCAAGTTCCAGCATTTACTTGAACACTTAAAAGAATGCAACTTAAAAAAACACCCAACCAACCTAAACGCATAACTGCTCCTTAATTTTTTACCGCAGTAGAATTAACCTGCTCTACTCGGCATTCTAAAGCACCTTCTGCTAGCCAAACTGTTAGCAGGTCATTTTTTTGCACTTGGCTAGCGGTGCGTAACACCTGTTTATTTTTATCTTCTACCAAGGCATAGCCACGGCCTAAGGTATTCAACGGGCTTAAGGTGTGTAAACGCGCTGCTTGCTGCTGTAATTTTAACTGCCTTAGTTGCTGCTGGTTAGCTAAAGCCTGCTGTAAACGTGGCATTAACGAATGTAACTGCTGCTTTTTTTGTTGCCATTTTTGAATAACAGTTTTGGCACCTAAAGCCACCTGATCTAAACGCTGTTGTTCACCGCGTAAACAACGCAGGATGCCTAGCTGTAAACTTTGCTTTAAACGCTCGACCTGCTGGGCAAGGCTGGCTAAATCTGGGCTAGCGGTTTCTGCTGCCACTGAAGGGGTTGCCGCACGCTGGTCGGCAACAAAATCGACCAGCGTAAAGTCGGTTTCATGCCCCACCCCAGTAATAACAGGCATCGCTGAAGCAGCCACCATACGCGCTAAAGTTTCATCATTAAACGCTTGTAGGTCTTCTAAACTGCCACCACCTCTAACGAGTAATAATACTTCTGGCTGGCCGTGGTATTGGGCTAAAGCAAAGGCACGGCGCAAACTAGCCGGTGCTTCTTTGCCTTGCACAAGAGCGGGGTAAACTAAAACTTTGGCTAAAGGCCAACGCCGCTGTAATACCTGCAAAACATCTTGTAAGGCCGCACCTTGCAAAGAAGAAACCACACCCAAGGTTAATGGAAAACTAGGTAAAGCCCGTTTGCGTTCAGCAGCAAACAAACCCTCTGCCGCCAGTTTGCCCTTTAAAGCCTCCAAACGCGCTAATACATCACCCTCGCCACTAAAGCGCAAGACTTCAACAAGGAACTGATATTGCCCCCGCCCTTCATAAAGGCTGACATTGCCCTTTAATAGCAAACGGTCACCATTCAAAGGTTGGCGAGCAACCAAAGCACTGCGCCCAGCAAATAACACACAGGCTAGCTGTGCTCGTTCATCTTTTAAAGTGAAATACCAATGGCCTGCGCTAGAGGCCGTAAAGTTAGATACTTCACCTTCCACCCAAACCTGCAACAAGCCCTGTTCTAATAGTAAACGGGCTTGGGCATTCAGCTGGCTAACAGTTAGGCTAGTCATTGTTTATTCTTAAAAACCAATAAACCTAGCCACGGGCGGGCCTGCTAGCTGTGCCAACATGCCCACTAAAAAGCTAGAAGCTAGATTAATACCTAAAAAAACAAAAATAGGTGAGAGGTCTAAACCACCAAGGCTAGGAATAATTTTCCTAACGGGTGCCATTAAAGGCTCGGTTAGCTGATAAACCAATAATGCGCCAGGGTGATTGGCCTGAGGCGCAACCCAGCTAAGTATTATGGAAATAACTAAGATAAAAAAGTACAAATCTAACACTACTTTTAATACCCCAGCCACACCACCAATTAAAATACTGACAAGGTTTGCAGCGCCTAACAAGTTGCTTAAATACAAAGCTAGGGTAATGCCTAAGGCTTTAATGGCTAGGGCAATCAGCAGGCTAGCTAAATCAAGTCGGCCTCTGGGGCGCAGCACACTTTGCAAGGGTAAAATAACCGGATTCGTTGCCTTAACAATGCCCTGCGTGATGGGGTTAAAATAGTCTGCTTTGCTTAAATGCAGCAAAAACCTTAAAACAACCACGAAAGTCGCCATATTAAATAACAACTGAACAAAAGAAACCAAACCTGCACCCATTCCCATACTGAATTACTCCGCCACTTTATCTAGTGAATATTAATCTTTGCTAGTCTACGTTAGCGCCGCCTAGCTAGCTGCTTTTTAATGCAGTTGCTAGTTCAACGGCACGCTTTGCTGCCGCCTGCGTTGCTGCTTCCACCAGTTCAGGCAAACCTTTATTTACAAAAGTTTGAATCGCCTGTTCAGTGGTGCCACCGGGGGAAGTCACTTTACGCCTTAATTCTGCCGGTGAATCTGCTAATTCTGCCAACATTTTTCCAGCACCTGCCGCCGTACTTTTAGCCAGCTGCAAGGCCAGTTCAGGCGACAAACCTAGCTTTTCACCGGCAACGGCCAAGGCTTCAGTAAACAAGAAATAATAAGCAGGGCCAGAGCCTGAAATGGCGGTAACCGCATCTAATTGCTGCTCTTCTTCTACCCAGTAAGCCTGACCTACCGCTTGTGAAATTTGCTCTACCCAAGCGTGTTGTTGGGGGCTAACACTTGCGGTTGCATAAAGCCCTGCCACACCAACACCTAACAGCGAAGGCGTGTTGGGCATAGAGCGCACTAAAGGCAATTCACCACCTAACCAACCTAGCAAGCATTCGCTGGTTAAACCGGCAGCAATACTTAGCAATAAAGGTTGGTGTTGCTGCACTGTTGTAGCCAAAGCCACGCACACTTTCTGCATTGCTTGGGGTTTAACGCCTAGCACCAAAATATCAGCCCAAGCAGCAGCCTGCTGATTATTGGTGGTTACTTGAACACCTGTTTCTTGTGCTAATGCTTGTAACTTAGCTTCATTACGGCCTGTTGCCATTAATGTTTGCAGCGGATAACCCTGCTTCACTAGGCCACGCAAAATGGCACCGCCCATATTACCCGCACCAATAAAGGCGACTTTGGGCTGGGTTGATTCATTTGGCTGATTCATCTTAGTTATTTCCTATACTTTTAAATTTTTTGTTCTTAATGTTTTGCTTCTCGTAGACCAAAAATAGCCGTACCTATTCTTACGCAAGTGCTGCCCTCAGCAACGGCAGCTTCTAAATCGCTGCTCATGCCCATCGAAAGGGTGTTTAAATTAGCAGTGGGCAAGGCTTGCTTTAAGTCTGCCTGCAAAGCAGCAAGCTGGGCAAAGGCTTGGCGTTGTTCAGTAAAGTCTTCCGTTGCTTTTGGAATGCACATTAAACCGCATAAAGCTAAACGTGGCAGCTGCATAACCTGTTTAGCTAACGCCAAAGCTTCGGCAGGCGCTACCCCAGCTTTACTGGCCTCATCACTTATGTTCACTTGAATAAGCACTTTTAACGGAGGCAGGTGAGCTGGGCGTTGATCGTTTAAACGCTGGGCTATTTTTAGCCTATCTAGGGTGTGTAACCAAGCGAAGTTCTCGGCCAGTTCACGCGTTTTATTGGACTGGATAGCGCCAATAAAGTGCCACTCTAGTTCAGGAAAATCCGCTAGCTGTTGCTGCTTTTGTAAGGCTTCTTGTAAATAATTTTCACCAAAGGCTTGCTGGCCTGTGGCAGCAGCAGCTCTTATGGCCTCTGCTGGCTGAGTTTTACTTACCGCCAACACTTGAACATCCAGCGGATTACGGCCAAATTTAAGGCAGGCTTGCTCTACCTGTTGACGAACCTTTGCGATATGCTCAGTAACTAGAGAAGGAAACATTAAGTTATTCTTTATTGAGTTCAGTTTGGGCTCTGGCCAGTGTTACGCATCAGAGGTTATGAATGGATATTACAGAACTACTGGCCTTCTGTGCAAAGCAGAAGGCTTCCGATCTACACCTTTCGGCAGACCTACCCCCCATGATTCGAGTTGATGGCGATATTCGTCGAGTGAATGTACCTGCCATGAGCCATAAAGAAGTTCATGCGCTAGTTTACGACATCATGAACGACAAGCAACGGCGCGATTACGAAGAGTTTTTAGAGGTAGATTTTTCTTTTGAACTGCCAGGTTTAGCTCGCTTTAGGGTAAATGCTTTTAATCATAATCGGGGTGCTGGTGCTGTTTTTCGTTTAATTCCTTCCATCGTTCTAACCCTAGACGAACTGAGTTTAGGTGACGTCTTTCGTAACCTTGCCATGATACAGCGCGGCCTAATATTAGTAACTGGCCCAACAGGTTCAGGTAAATCAACCACCCTTGCCGCCATGATAGATTATGTAAATGAACGCAAAAATGCCCACATACTGACTATTGAAGACCCCATAGAATTTGTTCATGAATCTAAAAAATGCCTAGTTAACCAGCGTGAAGTTCACCGCGATACCCTAGGTTTTTCTGAAGCCTTGCGTTCTGCCCTGCGTGAAGACCCAGACATTATTTTAGTTGGCGAACTAAGAGACTTAGAAACCATTCGCCTAGCCTTAACCGCTGCCGAAACAGGCCACACCGTTTTTGGCACGCTACACACCACCGGCGCAGCTAAAACCATTGACCGTATCGTGGATGTTTTTCCGGCTGAAGAAAAATCAATGGTACGTTCTATGCTATCTGAATCTTTACAAGGCGTTATTTCACAAATGCTGTTAAAGAAAGAAGGCGGTGGCCGAGTAGCGGCCCACGAAATTATGATTGCTACGCCAGCCATTCGTAATCTAATTCGAGAAGATAAAATTGCCCAGATGTATTCAGCCATACAAACCGGCGCAGTGCATGGAATGCAAACTATGGATCAATCCCTTAAACAGCTTATTACTAAAGGCTTAATTACCAAAGAAACTGCCCGTGAAAAAGCTAAACAACCAGAAAATTTTTAATCTATGAAATTTACTGACTTTTTAAAAACTATGGCAGAGCGTAAAGGCTCTGATTTATTTATTACTACCGGCATGGCACCTTCAATGAAGGTTGACGGCCAACTAGAACCCCTTATAGAACAAAAGTTATCATCAGAACTAACCCGTGAACTGGTTTTAGGAATAATGAACCAAGAGCAGCGGGATGAATTTCAAAGTAAAAAAGAATGTAATTTTGCCATTAGTGCCGCCGGTATTGGCCGCTTCAGGGTAAGTGCTTTTTATCAGCGCAACCAAGTAGGCATGGTTTTACGGCGTATAGAATTTAACATTCCTCAGCTAGACGTTCTTAACCTACCTGAAATTATTAAAGACCTAGCCATGACAAAACGTGGCCTCATTCTTTTTGTAGGGGCAACGGGGACGGGTAAATCCACCTCCTTAGCTTCCATGATTCAACACCGCAATGAAAATTCACGCGGCCACATTATTAGCATTGAAGACCCAATAGAGTTTATTCACCAACACAAGCAATGCATTGTTACCCAGCGTGAAGTGGGAATAGACACTGAAAGCTTTGAAGTGGCTTTAAAAAACACCCTACGCCAAGCCCCAGACGTTATTATGATTGGTGAAGTGCGTAGCAGAGAAACCATGGAATATGCGTTAACTTTTGCTGAAACTGGCCACCTGTGTTTGGCTACTTTACACGCCAACAATGCCGACCAAGCTTTAGAAAGGGTTATTAACTTTTTTCCTGCTGAACGCCACCCACAAATTTATATGGATTTATCACTTAACCTGCGTGGCATTATTGCCCAGCAGCTAGTGCCAATTAAAGACGGTAAAGGCCGACGTGCTGCCATTGAAGTGCTGCTTAACACCCCCCTAGCTTCCGACATTATTCGTAAGGGCGATATTTATCAGCTTAAAAATTTAATGAAAAAATCCCGTGATTTAGGTATGCAAACCTTCGATCAGGCTTTATTTGATTTATTCACACAGGGTTTAGTTAATGAACAAGAAGCCTTATTACATGCAGACTCACCCAATGATTTACGCTTAATGATTAAGCTAGGGAACGACAGTGCAGGCGCAGGAGACTCTAGTGCTTTTGATAAAGCCGCTAGCAAATTCACTTTACAAGAAGATTAAGTATACTTCTTAAGAGCAAAGGTTTATTCCTGCTATCAAATGTTTTTATATTTACCTATGCTAAAATTTTTTAATTAAAAAATAGTTTAGGTTTGTTGTAAAATGAGAAATGAATTAACAATAGAAGATAACTACTATATTACACTTCAGCCTATTTGTGATAGTGGAATGCGCCATATTGCTGATGAGGTTTTATATCGCCCCAGTAAAACATTAGTTTTTTCTAAAATAGATAACCATTTAATCGCTACTACAAGGGTAGTGAATACTGCTTTTTTAGAAAACAGCTTAAAAAAACTAGTCGGTAACCGGAAGTTATTTTTTAATGCACCAAAAGAGTGGATTCTTAAACCTGAACTCTTGCCACCCTACCCTAACCAAATAGTTATAAAAGTATTAAAAAACTTAATTAGTGAGCCAGAAGTTATTACTGCCTTAAAAGAAATACATAATTTAGGCTATAATATAGCATTTGATGGTTTTATTCTAAATGATGCAACGCGACCTTTATTAAATATTGCAAGCATTATTAAAATTGATGTGTTTGAGCCAATAGTAGAAGAAAATATTGCTGAATATAAACAGCACGGCATACGCTTATTAGCCAAAAAAGTAGATAACTTAGCAACCTTTAATCACTTTAAATCCATAGGGTTTGATATGTTTAAAGGTTGCTTTTATACACACCCAGAAATTTATACAGAAAATTCAACTTACCATAAAAACAATAACATACATATACGAATTATTTCTGAATTACAACTAGAAGAACCTAGCTTTGAATTATTAGAAAAATTAATTACTCAAGACTCTCAACTTTCTTTTATGCTTCTTAATTATGTAAACTCATTAATACTAGATAGTAAAAATGAAATAAACACTATTTATCAAGCGTTAAAAACACTAGATTTAGATAAAACTTGCAACATTGTAACTACTATTATATTAGCAAATAATAGCCCAGCCAGTCGTATACTTTTACCTAAAGCACTAACTCGTGCATATATGTGTCAAAACTTAGCTGAAAAAACAAGAGACCTAGATTCACGGTCTGGGTTCATTTTAGGACTAGTATCTATGATGGATTTATTAATGAATATTGATCTAGTTGAGTTAATAGAAGAGCTACCCTTAACCTTAGAAATAAAAGAGGCTCTAACCTTAGGCAAAGGAAACTTAGGCGAGCTGCTTAACTTAGTAATAGCTTTTGAAGAAGCAAAAGTTGATAGTAGATCGCCAGAACTTATTTCAAGATTAAATGATACTTGGTTAGCTAGCCAGAAGTTGTCTAATGAAGTAATAAACACTGTGGTTTACTAAACTAAAAAAACTTAGAAAAAAAGCCACCCCGGGGGAGGGGTGGCTAAAGACTCGCTTGATGATGAGGAGAACCTGAATAAAAGAACGGGAACCGACCGCACAGCTAAAAGCTTAAATTCTGTTCAGGCAAAGGGTTCTCTCGAACCGTTAAACAATGATAATCAATCTCATTACCTTTAACAAGTCTTATTTAAGAATAATTCGTATTACTTGCTTTGAGGCAGCGGTAGTTCAGGTAGCTGGCGTTGTAAGCCCTGTAAAGCCAGCCTTTGGAAGAACTGCCCTTGGCGTTCGTCTCCTAAGGCAATGTAAAGTTTTGCCATTTCTGCACACAGCTGGTCTTTTGCCTGTAGCTGGTAACTTGCCTGATAATATTCCAAAGCCTTCCGCCACAAGCCTTGTTGTTGGCTAATTCTGGCTAGGGCATGCAAAAGTGCAGGGTCATTGGGGCGTTCTTTTAGCCACTGTTCGGCTTCTAGTAAGCGGCGTTTAGGTTCAGCTTCCTTGGGTAATAAGCCATATTGTTCAATTAGCTTTACCGACCAAGAAGCCTTCAAGCTACGCTTTAACAATTGTTCTGCTGAAGCCAGTTCGCCTTGTTTAACCAACACTCGCAGCCAAGCTAAAATTAAGGCTTCTTCAAGCTTCATGCGTGAAGGCAAGCCTTCCCAGAGTTCTTTTATGGCTTCTAAGTTGTCAGACCTATGCACATCTTGTAGCAGCTCATCGAAACGGTGCAGGTAAATTTTTCTTTCTAACTGGTTGAGTGCTTCTGGTGTGCCAATTTGATAGCGGCGCAATTCTGGCATAAGTTGAATAAGTGGCTTCCAATCTAACAAAGCCAAATGAACATCTCTTAACTGGTGTAATACTACTGGGTGGCTAGGTATTTTTTGATGTAAGCGAACCAAGGTTGCCAAGGCTTGTTCATAATGGCCTTTATCTAGCTGAATACGTACTTGAATAAAATCAACGGCCACACCAGCATTGGGGGTGGTTTTTTCTGCGGCTTGTAAGAATAGTTCAACGTCTTTATCGCGGCCTTCATAATGGGCAGCTTGTGCGGCGGCTAGGTAGTTAATTAAAGGCATTCCACTGTTTTTAGCCACGCGAATAAGTAGTTTACGCGCTTTAGACCAACGCCCCTGAGAGAGTTCAACCAAGCCTTTCACTGTTGTTTTAAGTGCGCGCTGGCTTTTAAAACGCGCCCGATAATTTCTTAAACCACGTAAAGGGTTAGCCAACCAGCCCACTAGGTTTAACACCCAAGCCGCAACAAACCAGCTTATCGCTATTAGGGCTAAACCTGTCCAAAAAGACATTTCAATACTGGTTTGCCCATCAGGTAAAACGATTAAAAGGTAGCCCGTGCCTTTTAATAGTTGTTGCCCTAACAGCACAACCAAGGCTAAAAAAACTAACCATAAAAACACCCGTTTAATCATGGCTGTGCCTCTTGCTGGCCTGCTTCAGGCTTTGCTTGTTCTGCATCTAAAGGAAGCTGTAGGCTGTAACGCTGGGCAATAAAAGCTTGCAGGCTATCTAAGCTGGTTTCTGTTTCAGGCAGGGTTTGATGCACCGGTTTATTCAGTAGTTCAGCTAGCTGTTTAGCAAAGTTTGCCACTTCAGCTTGGCTTGCATCAAAACCTGCTAAACGCTTAGTTGCAGCAGCTAGGCTTGCATCATAAAGCGGTTGTTCACTACGCAAAGCAGCCCAAGAAGCTTGCAGTAATAAGGCGCTTAATTGGTGGCGCAAAGCTAATTCATCTGCAGTAAAAGGCAAGGCTTCAATAGGTAATTCACGCTTACGAACAACCACTAGGTTACGAACTTCCTGCCATAAATGCTGATACCAGCTAAGTTCGTCGTTTAATTGCGTTAGGGTATCTAGGTTTAAAGAAGGGCCTGTGGCTAGTCTTTCTGTTTTTAAATTTAAAGCTTGGTCGGCCAACTCTTGCAAGCTAAGCGCCATAGAAACCCTATCAATTTTAGGTAAGGCTTTTAGTTCTTCTATGTCTTCTAATAAATAACTGCGAACCCCTAAAGTACCCGATACATTGGCTTGTTTTAGGCGTTGTTCTGCCGTTTTCATTAGTGTTAATGCGCCATTAACATCTGCTTCAATTTGTAATCGCTGATTAGCAAGGCGTAGTAAATATTCAACTTCAGCCAACTGCCAATCGCGTGGTTTAGGGTCGTTCGACTTAACCAGTGCTTGCTGCATATTCACCAGTTCTAGCTGATGATGGTTAATGGCTTGCTGTAAATATTGCTGACGTTCTTGTAAGCCGCCAATAGCAGCTAAATGGCTTAGAGGCGCTTGTAGTTCTTGGTGTGTTGGGCGTTGGGCAAGCTGTCCCTGTAAGTTGGTTTGTAGGCTAATTAACTGTTGGTAACCCAACCAACCCAAGGCAGCAGCACCAGCTAACACAAGTAAAATAAGCAGGAATAATAAGCCAAGTAATTTGCTGCCCTTATTTTTAGGTGGGCTAGCTGCAGAAGTGGTTGGTTTAGTTGTTGTAGCTGTTGGTTTAGCTGTTGGTTGTTGCTTTGGCTGCGGCTTAGAACCCACAGGGTTTTTATCTAAGCTTAAAGAAGGCGCTTTAGATGCCTCGCTTGGTTTTGAATTGGGTTCAGCAGCAGCTTGTTCTTTTTCGCTAGCCGCTGATTCAGTGGCTGACTCTGCTGCCCGTTTTTGCTGCTTGTTAGCGGATTGCTTTGCGGACATGTCCTTTCCTCTTTAATGCTAGGCAGTGAACTATAAGGCTAAAGCCTTGATTGCAGCCAAAATGGCATCGGCTCCTGCACCTTCAGTGTTAATAACTAGATTAAAACCTAGTTGCCGTGCTTGCTGTTCAATTCGGTAACTAGGCACTAATAGCCAGCAGCGATTCAGTTGTTCTTCTAGCCTTGGTGAATCGGTGAACCTAGTTTTTACAAAAGCTAAATATTGGGCTAAAGCATAACCACTGGTCACAACTAAAACTTGGTGGCTTCCGGCTAATAGCTGATCGACTTGTTGCGGGTTTAACCTAGGCTTTACTCGCTCATAAAGCGGCAACACACTAACTCTAGCACCTCGGGCGGTTAGGCTGTCATACAACAAGTCTCGGCCACCTAGCCCTTTAGCTAACAAAACTTTTTCGCCAGCTAGCTGTTGTAATTCTGGGTGCAATAACAGGTCTTCGCTCTTGTCGCCCTGTTCGGGGCAAACGGCTTCAATGCCTGCTTGCGCTAACCTAAGTTTAGTCCCCTGACCTACTGTGTACCAGTTCACACCTATAGGCCACTGCGGCCAGAAGTCTTCTAGTGTTTCTAACAAAACATCGGCAGCGCTAGGGCTAATAACCACCACTCGCTGAAACAGGTCTAAATCCATTAACCACTGTTTTTGTTGCGCTTGCAAAGCCAGCGGTTCAATCGCCAATAAAGGCACATTGCTCACTTGGTAACCTGCCGCCTCTAGTGGCAGAACTAAACGCTCTGCCATGGCTTCGGGGCGGGTGGTTAATATTTTAAGAACCTGATTCACAGGCAAGCTAAGGGACAAGTTTAATCTACCTTAAAACCATAAACTTTAGACAAAATTTCACCTGCACCCTGCGATAAAAGGTCTTCGGCTACTTTAATTCCTAAAGCAACAGGATCGCTGGCTGGGCCTCTGGCTTCGGCACGTAAAATAAGCGTACCTTCAGGCTCGCCCACTAGCGCACGCAACCAAAGCTGATCGCCTTCTAAAATAGCATAGCCACCAATCGGCACCTGACAACCGCCTTGCAAGCGAGTGTTCATGGCTCTTTCAGCCAGTACGCAGGTTTCTGAATCTTTGTCGTTTAAAGCCGCAACCAACGCAGCGCAGCGTTCATCGCCTTCGCGCAGCTCTATTCCTAAAGCACCCTGACCACAAGCCGGTAAAGAAATTTCGGCTGGAATGTCTAAGCGTACTCGCTCGCCCAAGCCCATGCGTTGCAGGCCAGAGGTGGCTAATAGAATCGCATCGTAATCACCGGCATCTAGCTTGCCCATACGGGTTTGAATATTGCCGCGCAGCCAGTCCACTTTTAAATCGGGGCGGTTAGCTAAAATTTGGCAGCTACGGCGCAGGCTAGAAGTACCGACAATACTGCCGGCTGGCATGGCGTCAAAGGAGTCGTACTTATTCGACACAAAAGCATCGGTAGGCGCATGGCGTTCAAGAATGGGCCCTAGCATTAAGCCTTCTGGGAATTCCATAGGTACATCTTTCATGGAATGCACAGCTATATCAGCCTCACCATTTAACATGCAGGCTTCTAGCTCTTTAACAAACAAGCCTTTGCCGCCAATTTTTGACAAGGGCGTGTTTAAAATAATATCGCCCTGCGTTTTAATCGGCACTAAAATTACTTCTAAATTAGGGTGCAACGCTTCTAAACGGGCTTTAACGTGTTCGGCCTGCCACAAGGCTAAAGGGCTACGACGCGTGGCAATTTTTAACTGAGACACAAGAACTCCAAAATTTTAAACGGTTTATCTAATCTACAAATCATTCAACAGTAACCGACTTAGCCAAGTTACGTGGCTGGTCTACGTCGGTGCCTTTAAGCACAGCAACATGGTAGGCCAACAACTGCAAAGGCAGAGTGTAAACAATGGGCGCTAGCACATCATGCACTCTAGGCAGGTGGATAACTTTCATGCCTTCTTCTGGCTCTAAAAAACTGTCTGGGTCGGCAAACACAAACAGTTCGCCACCCCGCGCCCGCACTTCTTGCAGGTTAGACTTTAACTTTTCAATTAAATCGTCTTTAGGCGCAACTGCAATCACTGGCATATCGCTGTCTACCAAAGCCAAAGGCCCATGCTTTAACTCACCGGCTGGGTAGGCTTCGGCATGAATGTAAGAAATCTCTTTCAGCTTTAATGCACCTTCAAGCGCAATGGGGTAATGGCTACCACGGCCTAGGAACAAGGCATGTTTTTTCTCGGCAAAATCTTGCGCCATGGCTTCTATTTGCGTGTCTAGCTGCAAAGTGGTTTCAGCAATTCTGGGCAAAGAACGCAAGGCTTGAACCAGCTCGGCTTCCACAGCATCTTTTGCTTGCGGATCGGGCGAATGAGCACGGCGCAAAGACAAGGTTAACAACAACAAGGCGGTTAGCTGAGTAGTAAAAGCTTTGGTTGAAGCCACGCCAATTTCTGGGCCGGCTTGGGTCATAAGGCTTAGATCAGACTCACGAACCAACGAAGAACCTGGCGCATTACAAATAGCCAGCGAGCCTAAATAGCCAGCGTTTTTAGCAAAGCGTAACGCAGCAAGGGTATCGGCGGTTTCGCCCGATTGGGAAATGGTTACAAACAAGCAGTTTTCGGCAACCACCACATCGCGGTAACGGTATTCGCTAGCCACTTCCACTTGGCAGGGCAAACCAGCCAAGCGTTCTATCCAATAACGCGCCACCATGCCAGCATGGTAACTTGTACCGCAGGCAATGATTTGCACCTGTTTAACCTTGGGCAATAATTCCATAGCCACTGCGCCCAAAGCCTGAGGCAATACACGGCTGTCGGAGATACGGCCTTCTAGCGTGGCAGCAATAACGGCGGGCTGTTCATAAATTTCTTTCAGCATAAAGTGGCGGTATTCGCCTTTTTCTGCCGCTTGGTTGCCGTGTTCCCATTGCAGGGTTGGGCGCTCAAGTTTTTCGCCTTGCTGATTAATAATGCGCTGTTCGGTTAAAGTCAGGGTGGCAAGGTCGCCTTCTTCTAAGTAAATAAAGCGGTCGGTTACTTGCAACAAGGCTAGAGGATCTGAAGCGCAGAAGGTTTCGCCTATGCCGACACCAATAACCAGCGGACTGCCTTTTCGGGCGCAAACCAGTTCATTCGGCTGTTGTTGGTGAATAACCGCCAGCGCATAAGCGCCTTCTAGCTGTAAAATAGCCTGCCTAACCGCTTCGGTCAGGTCTTGGGTTTGTTGATAAATTTGGTGGACTAAATGCGCCACCACTTCAGTATCGGTTTCTGAAGTAAACACATAACCAGCGGCTTGTAACTGCTTTCTTAGCGGTTCGTGGTTTTCAATAATGCCATTGTGAACCAAAGCAATTTCATCGCTTGAAAGGTGAGGGTGAGCATTGTTTTCGCTGGGTTTACCATGCGTTGCCCAGCGAGTGTGCGCTACACCTAAATGGCCCAATAAAGGATTATCTAAAAGCTTGCGTTCAACTTCTGTAACCTTACCCTGTGCGCGGCAACGCTTTAGCCCTGTATCGGCATTAATAACAGCCAAACCGGCTGAATCATAACCCCGATATTCTAGGCGCTTTAAACCTTCTAATAAAATGGCGCTGACATTGCGTTCAGCCACTGCACCAACAATACCGCACATAGTAATCTTCCTATATTTTAGCCGGTTTAGGCCAGTTAGCTTTTTGTAATTGCTTGGCACGGGTTACTGCTAGTGCTTGGTCTTCAACCTTACGGGTAATGGTGGAACCTGCACCAATGGTAGCACCGGCACCAATTTCAACAGGCGCAACTAGGCAGCTGTTAGAGCCAATAAAGGCATTAGCACCAATTTTAGTGAAGTGTTTATTCACACCATCGTAATTACAAGTAATCGTACCTGCACCTATGTTAGCGTTAGCGCCCACTTCAGCATCGCCTATATAGCTTAGGTGGTTTATTTTGGCACCACTTCTAACCTGCGTTTTTTTAGTTTCAACAAAATTACCAATTTTAGCGCCCGTTTCAAGGTGGGTTCCGGGGCGTAGGCGCGCAAAAGGCCCGACTTGGTTATCGCCATCTAATTCAACGCCTTCTAAATGGGTAAAAGCCGCTAACTTAACGCCTGGCCCTAAACGGGCATTTTTCAGAACACAATAAGGGCCAATTTCTACCCCTTCGGCGAGTTCAACTTGGCCTTCAAAAACGCAACCTACGTCTATAAAAACATCGCGGGCGGTATTTAATTCACCACGCACATCAATACGCGCTGGGTCGGCTAGGCTAACCCCAGCGGTCATTAAGGCTTCGGCCTGTTCTAACTGATAAACCCTTTCAAGTTCTGCCAGTTGCAAGCGGTTATTAACACCTTCCACTTCAGCAGTAGATGCAGGCTGCACGGTTTCTATTAGCGTGCCTTCTTGGTAAGCCATAGCAATAATATCGGTTAAATAATATTCGCCTTGGCTATTGTTATTAGAAAGCTTGGGCAACCAGCGGTTAAGCTGCTTACTGGTAACCGCTAGAATGCCAGTGTTTATTTCTTGCACGGCTAGCTGTTCTACACTGGCATCTTTTTGTTCAACAATTGCCGCAACTTTTTGTTGTTCATCACGAATAATCCGGCCATAACCGCTTGGGTTGTCTAGCTTAACGGTTAATAAACCTAGGCTAGTTGCCGTGGCATGAACTAAGAGTTTTTCTAGGGTAGCGGCTTTAATTAGCGGCACATCGCCATAAAGAATCAGCACTTGGCTGTGTTCGCTTAGCTTGGGCAAGGCTTGAGTGACTGCATGGCCTGTGCCTAGCTGTTCTAGCTGTTCAACAAAAGCCACATCGTCGGCAACTAGGGCGGTGCGTACTTTTTCTGCACCATGCCCAATAACTAGGTAAATATTGGCTGAATTTAAGCTGCGTACTGTGTCAATTACATGCCCTGCCATCGATTTTCCAGCAAGGGTGTGCAGCACTTTCGGTAGGGATGAACGCATTCTTGTTCCCTGACCTGCTGCAAGGATAACCACTTCAAGGGACATAACAGCTCCACAAAAGTTAATAATAGAACTTTACTGGCTTATAAAACGCATTCTACTGTTAGCTTCTTAGACTAGCTAGCCGCATTAAAAAGCTAGAATAGAAGTGGCAATAGCAAAGTAAATTAATACACCTATGATATCAGCAATTGAGGTAACTAAAGGGCCGCTGGCGGTAGCTGGGTCCCAGCCCAGTTTTACTAGTACAAAAGGCAGGCTTAAACCAATTAAACTGCCCACTATTACAATAATAAACATACTGTAAGCCACCACCTGCGCTATTTCTATGCCACCTCGCCAAAAGCCTATACCCACAATTGCCAAGGCCATAGTTAAGCCTAAAAAAGAAGCCACAATAAGTTCACGTACCAATAATTTACCCCAGTCTTTTATGCCCACATCACCCGTTGCTAAGCCACGAATCATTAAGGTTGAAGCTTGAGAACCAGCATTACCACCACTGGCAACCAATAAGGGCAAGAAAAACACCAAAACCACATAGGCTTCAATCATTTCTTCATAGAAAGCTATACCCGCACCAGAAAGAATATTGGCAAATACCAAAAGCACCAACCAATTAACACGGCGGCTGTAAAGGTTACGGATGGTGGCCTGTCCAAAGCCTTCATCGGAAGGGCCGATAGATGCGCCCTTGTGCATGTCTTCAGTGGCTTCGGCTTCGGCTACGTCCATAGCGTCATCGTAGGTAACTATGCCTATTAGGCGCTGATTATCGTCTATTACCGGCAGGGCGAGTAAATCGTAACGGCTGATTAAGCGTGAAGCTTCTTCCTGAGGCTCAGCGGCATTAATACTGACCAGTTCAGTAGTCATTATTTGATCAACAGTCGCTTCAGGCTTAGCTAAAATTAATTGGCGTAAAGAAAGCACACCGGCCAGTTGCTGGTCGGCATTTAAAATATAAACCTGATAAATAGTTTCTGCATTGGGTGCTGTGTGACGAACCCGTTCAAGTGCCTGTGCAATGTTGGTTTTAACACCATTGGTTTCAGCAACCACGGTTACATAATCACTCGACATAATCGAACCCGTGGTGCCTTCTTCAAAACTGGCTAAACGGCGTATATCTTCGCGTTCTTCTTTAGCCAAACGCCTTAAAATGCTCTGCCGTTTTTCTTCTGCTAATTCATTAAATAAATCAGCACGTTCATCTGAATTCATATGAACAAATAACTGAGACAAACCTTCTTCAGTCATTTTTTCCGCTAGTTCACACTGGGTAACAACGTTTAAGTGACCAAAAACATCGGCACGTTCTTCTAGGGGAAGGTAGGTTAAAAGCTTAAGGCCCGCTTGTGTTGTTTGATAACGTATAAACCCAGCCAAATCAACCGGCTTAATGTCTAAGACTAAATATTCTAAAGCAAGCGTATCATCTTCAACTATGGCTTTATTTAAACTCGCCAGCTGCTCATCATTAATCATGCTTTCCCCCCAACAACAAACACCAAAAAGTGTTTAGCGAAGTATTTTATTCGTTAATTCAGCACCCAAGGCTTGCTGTAAATGATTAGAAATTTGGGTTTTCCAGCTACCCTCTTCCTTGCTAATTAATAGCACTTTAAGGTTTTCACGGTTAGCCAAACTTAAGCTTGCCTCTGTTCCCAACACCATAAAAGCAGTTGCCCAAGCATCAGCAGCCGCATTACTTGGGTGAATAACAGTCACTGAAGTTAGTTGGTGGTCTACTGGCCAGCCTGTTTTAGGATTGATGGTATGCGACAGACGCTTGCCATTTAATTCGTAAAAATTACGGTAATCACCCGAAGTAGCAACCGATTCGTTCACTAGCGGTAAAATGTGGTGGGCAGCTTGCAGTTTATCATCTGGCACTTCAATGCCTATACGCCAAGGCTGCTCTTCGGCCCGTTGCCCACCCACAATAATTTCTCCACCCACATTAACAAGAAAGTTATCCACACCCTGTTGCCGCAACCACTGAGCTACTTTATCTACAGCATAACCCTTAGCCACGCCCGATAAATCAATGAAGCTATTACGGTAACGGCGAGCAGCCTGCTGCCCCTTGTCTAATTCTAAATATTGATAGCCAGAAGCAGTTAAACGCTCTTTAAGTAAACCTGCCTCTGGAATGGCTTCTGGCCTTGCTTCAGGGCCAAAACTCCATAAGTTCACTAGGCCACCTAAAGTAATATCAAATGCGCCTTGGCTTAAGCTTGAAACCGTTTGGCTTAGGTGAAATACCTCAAAAAGCTCTGCCGACAAGCCCACCCATTCCCCCAAAGGTGCAGCATTAAAACGGTTAAGCTCTGAATTAGGTTTATAAGTTGACATGGAAGCATCAACTTTATCTAACTCACCCTGAATACCTGCTTGCAATTGTTTTACCTGCACAGCAGTCCAATCACCGGGTAGGGTTGCTAGCCAAAAGCTACCAAAAATTTGCCCCTGTAAACGCACTGGCTGCTTGTCTTGCTGTTCGGTGCAGGCAGCTAAAGTAAATAAAACCAGCAGTAAACTAAACTTTAAAAATAAATCGAATTTTCTATTTAACATTTTAATTTAAACCCAGCATCCAAGTGGCTAAAGCAAAGTAAGTTACTACACCACCCGCATCGGCTAGGGTGGTCACTAAAGGCGTTGAAGCCGTGGCTGGGTCCCAGTTTAAACGGTGTAATAAAAAAGGCAGGCTCATACCCAGCAAACTGCCAAACAAGACTATAACTATCATGCTAATGCCTACCACAAATGCAATATCTAGCCCACCACGAAACATACCTATGGGTGATACAGCAATTGCCATGGTTAAACCTAAAGCACCGGCTACCAATAATTCCCTACCTAAAAGCCGCGTCCAATCGCCTAAGCCCACGTCACCCACGGCTAAACCACGCACCATTAGGGTGGAAGCCTGAGCACCAGCATTACCACCACTGCCAATTAATAAGGGCAAGAAAAACACCAAAGCAACCTTGGCAGAAATGGTGTCTTCAAAAAAAGCGATGCCGACGCCTGAAATTAAGTTGGCAAAAATAAGCAAAATTAACCAAATAACCCGACTGCGGTAAAGGTTAAACAAGCTGGTTTTTAGTAAGCCTTCTTCTAAAGGCATAATACTAGCGCCACGATGAATGTCTTCTGTGTCTTCTTCTTCAGCCACGTCCATAGCGTCGTCGTAGGTAACTATTCCTAACAGGCGTTGGTTCTCATCCACCACAGGCAAAGCCAGTAAATCATAACGACTAATTAACCTTGCAGCTTCTTGTTGGTGCTGATCAGGTAAAATAGTCACCAGCTCTTCAGTCATTAACTTATCTAAACTAGCTTTGGGTGGCGCAAGAATAAGTTCACGCAAAGAAACCACACCCACCAACCTGTGGCGTGGGTCAACAATATAAGTATGGTAAATGGTTTCTGAACCGGCGGCGGTGCGGCGAAGAATTTCTAAAGCCCTCTGCACATTAATACCCGTAGGCAGCAATGAAATTTCAGAAGTCATTAATGCACCAGCCGTTGCCATAGGGTAACGAGAAAGGTGTTCTAGGGTGGCTCGATTACGGGCAGGTAAATCTCTTAAGAGGTCTGCTTGCTGTTCTGAACTGAGTAAATTAAAAAGGTCGGCAGCACTATCAGCCGGCAGCTCTTCTAAAAGCTCCATTAAAGAATCTAGGCTAGAAACTGCGGCAACTTCCTCTTGCGTCCTTTCAGATAAGTAATCAAAAATTTCAGTGCGACGTGCCAAAGGAAGTAAATCTAAGCAGGTAGCTATTTCTTCAGCAGTCAGTAAAGCAGTAAGCTGATCTGCCACATCCACCGGTTGTAAATTAGCTTGAGCATAACGCCAACCAACTTCACCAGGAGCAGGCATTTCCACAGCTAAATCTAACTCTAAAGGTTTGGTTTGATGTTCTTCAGTCATCAGCTGGCTTCTCCTGCTGTAAAAGTTAAACAGTAAAAAGCAAAAAAGGCGACCAAAGCCGCCTTCTCTGATTATGCAGTAAACTGCATACTACGCTAATAATAAGCAAAACGATTACTTATTACGTATACCTTTCAGTAGCTGAATAGTGCGAAGTTGAGCGACAGCTTGGTCATAACTCAATTCCGTACTTTCATTACTAACAGCACGCTTAGCAGCTTCTAATGCTTCTTTAGCCGCAGCTTCATCAAGGTTAACAGCGCGTTCAGCAGAATCTGCTAACACTGTAACCGTTGTTGATTGCACTTCTAAAAAACCACTTGAAACATAAATCAGCTCTTGTGCGCCGCCTTGTTTGGTTAGCTTAATAGTGCCTGGCTTTAACTCAGATAATAATGGAGCGTGGCCAGGTAAAATACCTAACTCACCCATTACACCTGAGGCCACCAAGAACTCAATTCGGCCATCAAACAATTTCTTTTCAGCACTAACAACATTGCAATGCATTGTCATCGCCATGGGTATCCCCCTTGGGTTATCCCGACAGACTTATTTCATACCCTTAGCTTTTTCGACTGCTTCTTCGATAGAGCCAACCATATAGAAAGCCTGCTCGGGCAGATGATCGTAATCACCGTCCAAAATACCCTGGAAGCCACGGATAGTATCTTTCAGTGAAACGTATTTACCAGGTGAACCAGTAAACACTTCCGCTACGAAGAAGGGCTGTGACAGAAAACGCTGAATCTTACGTGCGCGTGATACTGACAACTTGTCTTCTTCAGAAAGCTCATCCATACCAAGAATGGCGATGATGTCTTTTAGTTCTTTGTAACGCTGTAGAACGGTTTGCACACCACGAGCAGCTGTATAGTGCTCTACACCAACCACTAGAGGGTCTAGCTGACGTGAAGTAGAATCGAGTGGATCAACTGCTGGGTAAATACCTAGCGAGGCGATATCACGAGACAAAACAACCGTAGCGTCCAAGTGAGAGAAGGTGGTAGCTGGCGAAGGGTCAGTCAAGTCATCGGCAGGAACGTAAACGGCCTGTACCGATGTGATAGAACCAGTTTTTGTAGAAGTAATACGCTCCTGCAAAACACCCATTTCTTCAGCAAGTGTAGGCTGATAACCAACCGCAGAAGGCATACGACCTAGTAGTGCAGATACTTCAGTACCAGCTAGGGTGTAACGGTAGATGTTGTCCACAAAGAACAATACATCACGGCCTTCGTCACGGAATTTCTCAGCCATGGTTAAGCCAGTTAACGCTACACGCAGACGGTTGCCTGGGGGTTCGTTCATCTGACCATAAACCAAAGATACTTTGTCGAGTACGTTGGAGTCTTTCATCTCGTGATAGAAGTCATTACCTTCACGAGTACGCTCACCAACACCGGCAAATACAGAGAAACCTGAGTGCTCTATCGCAATGTTACGAATAAGCTCCATCATGTTTACTGTTTTACCTACACCCGCACCACCAAACAAACCAACTTTACCACCCTTAGCAAAGGGGCAAACTAGGTCAATTACCTTGATGCCAGTTTCTAGCAATTCAACCGAGCTAGATTGTTCATCATAGGAAGGTGCTTTGCGGTGAATACCCCAACGCTCTTCTTCACCAATAGGACCGGCTTCGTCGATAGGACGGCCTAGAACATCCATGATGCGTCCTAGGGTTTTAACGCCCACAGGAACTTGAATGGCTTCATTAGTGTTATTTGCCACCAGGCCACGCTTTAGACCTTCGGTGGAACCCATTGCAATGCAACGCACGATACCATCACCGAGCTGTTGCTGAACTTCGAGAATCATTTCGCTGCCGTCGACTGTCAAAGCGTCGTACACCTTGGGTACGCCTGCCCGATCAAACTCTACGTCGATAACGGCACCGATGATCTGTACGATACGTCCGCTACTCATCTTGGTTCCTCTCAAACCTGCAAATAAAATCTGCTACCCTTTTAACTTCCGCCAAATTTAGCAGAAGCACTTATCAGATCGCTGCAGCACCGCCAACAATTTCAGCGATTTCTTGTGTAATAGCTGCCTGACGCGCCTTGTTGTAAATAAGCTGTAACTCATCAATAAAGTCACCAGCGTTATCTGTTGCACTTTTCATTGCAACCATACGCGCAGATTGCTCACAGGCAATATTTTCGACTACAGCTTGGTAAACCTGAGATTCTATGTACCTAATTAACAATCTATCCAACAAAATTCTTGGATCTGGCTCGTAAAGGTAATCCCAACCGGCTACCTTGCTCTTGTCACTTTCCTGTTCTACTTCAGCTTCCAGGGGTAACAGCTGCCGGACTAATGGCTTTTGTGACATGGTATTAATAAATTCGTTATATACCACGTAAAGCCTATCAATTTTGCCTTCTTCATAGGCATCCAGCATGACCTTAACACTACCAACTAACTCATTCACATTAGGAGTGTCGCCCAGCCCGCTCTTGGCAGCCACCAGACTTCCGCCATAACGACGGAAGAAACTGCCAGCCTTACTGCCGATAGCACAAATATCTACTTCTGCGCCCTTGTTTTTCCATTCCATCACTTCATTGACAGCGGCTTTAAACAAGTTAATGTTCAAACCACCGCAAAGACCGCGGTCGGTAGAAATAACAATAAAACCAACCCTTTTTACATCACGTTCTTGCATATAAACATGACGGTACTCAGGGGTAGCTTCAGCAAGGTGACTGACTACGTTTCTGATCTGCGTGGCGTAAGGGTGGCTGGCTGCCATACGATCCTGAGCTTTACGCATCTTCGACGCAGCTACCATTTGCATAGCGCTGGTGATTTTCTGCGTATTCTTTATGCTCCCTATTTGGGAGCGGATCTCTTTACCTGCTGCCATACGCTTTCGCCTTCTTAGCCAACAAGTGCTTGAATCAATTGATTAACACCAACTGATTCTAAGCAACTTACCAGGACTGGGTGGCCTTAAACTGCTCTACAGCAGATTTGAGGGCCGCTTCAATATCTTTAGAGTAGTCACCATTTTCGTTGATCTGTGCGATCAGGTCTGCATGTTCACTCGCCATATAAGCGTGTAAAGCCTTTTCAAAAGGCAGCACCTTACGAACTTCGACATCATCTAAGAAATTGTTTTCTGCTGCAAACAAAGAAACACCCATTTGAGCAATGGTCATGGGGCTGTACTGATCTTGCTTCATTAATTCAGTAACACGCTGACCATGTTCTAGCTGTTTACGAGTTGCTTCATCTAAATCAGAGGCAAACTGAGAGAAAGCTTCTAGCTCACGGTACTGAGCCAAAGCTAGACGAATACCACCGCCCAGTTTCTTAATGATTTTAGTTTGCGCCGCACCACCAACACGAGAAACTGAAACACCGGCATTCATCGCAGGACGAATACCTGAGTTAAACAAGTTAGTTTCTACGAAAATCTGACCATCGGTGATGGAGATTACGTTAGTTGGTACGAAAGCAGATACGTCACCACCTTGGGTTTCGATAATAGGCAGAGCAGTTAAAGAACCTGTCTTACCCTTAACTTCGCCATTAGTGAACTTCTCTACATATTCAACGCTTACGCGTGAAGCACGCTCAAGTAAACGTGAGTGAAGGTAGAAAACGTCACCAGGATAAGCTTCACGTCCAGGTGGGCGCTTTAGTAGTAATGAAATTTGACGATAAGCCCAAGCTTGCTTGGTTAAATCATCATAAACAATTAGGGCATCTTGACCGCGGTCGCGGAAATATTCGCCCATGGTGCAACCAGCATAGGGTGCAATAAACTGTAGAGCTGCTGCTTCAGAAGCAGAGGCTACAACAATAATTGTGTGGGCTAAAGCACCGTGCTCTTCTAGTTTGCGTACCACGTTTGCAATGGTCGATTGCTTCTGACCAATGGCAACGTAAACACACTTAACACCCGTATTTTTCTGGTTAATAATCGCATCAACTGCAATGGCAGTTTTACCAATTTGACGGTCACCGATAATCAACTCACGCTGACCACGACCTACAGGTACCATCGCATCAATTGCTTTATAACCGGTTTGCAGTGGCTCATCTACGCTTTTGCGCCAAATTACACCAGGTGCAACTTTTTCCACTGCATCTGTTTCTTTTGCATCAATAGGGCCTTTACCATCGATAGGATTACCTAGTGCGTCTACAACGCGGCCTAGGAGTTCATTACCGACAGGTACTTCCAAGATGCGACCAGTACAACGGGCGGTTTGACCTTCAGCTAAGCCGAGGTAATCACCCAGTACAACCACACCTACGGAGTCGCGCTCCAAGTTCAGGGCCATACCAAAGGCGCCCTGTTCAAATTCAATCATCTCGCCATACATAACATCGCCAAGACCGTGAATTTTCACGATACCGTCGGCTACGCTTACGATGGTGCCCTCGTTTTGGGCTTTTGAAGTGACATCCAAGTTACCGATGCGCTTCTTGATAATGTCACTGATCTCGGATGGATTCAGTTGCTGCATGCCTTGTCCCTCAAAATCAGGATTTCAATGACTCGGCTAGTTTCGCGATTTTACCGCGAATCGAGCCATCTATCACCAGATCACCGGTGCGAATAATTACACCGCCAATGAGACGCTTGTCGATTTCAACCTTGAGGGTTACCTCACGGTTCAAACGCTTGCGTAGTGCGTTTACTAGCAGTTGCTGTTGGTCAGCTTCAAGCGCAAAGGCCGAAGTAACAATTGCTTCAACAGATTTTTCCTGCTCAGCCCTAAAGGCTTCATACATTCCAGCAATAACCGGAATTAATGGTAAACGGCTTTTTTCACTTAACAGTTTGATAAAATTACTGCTCTGATCATCGATTTTTGCTTGGCAAATTTCGAGTAGAAGCTCAGCTTTCACATCACTGCTTAATGAAGGGTTAAGTAAAAATACAGCAACTTCTTTATTGGAAGCCGCTTCAGCAACTAGTCCTAACATTGCAGACCAATCGGCTAATTTTCCTTCACTTAACGCATACTCAAAGGCGGCCTTCGCATAAGGCCTGGCGAGTGTGTTGTAATCTGCCATCAGACACCTCGCTTAAAGTTGTTCGGCGAGTTTGCCGACCAGCTTGCTGTGTGCGTTTGCATCAACAGAACTTTCTAGGATTTGTTCAGCACCCTGAATAATTAATTCAGACATTTGTGAACGTAAATCATCCTTAGCACGGTTAATTTCTTGAGTAATCTCAGCCTTAGCAGCTTCAACTAATCGTACACCTTCAGCACGAGCTTGTTCTTTGGCTTCTTCAATTAACAAACTAGCACGCTTGTTAGTTTGCTCTAGAATCTGGGCCGATTGTTCTTTTGCTTCACGCAAAAGTTGTGTCGCCTTTTCTTGTGCTAGCTCTAAATCACGCTGAGCACGACTTGCTGAATCTAAACCCTCAGCAATCTTTTTCTGGCGTTCACGCATGGCAGTTGTAATAAACGGCCATATAAACTTCATGCAGAACCAGACAAAGAGCGCAAAGGAAATAGATTGACCCAATAGAGTCAAATTCATATTCATGGCGCAGTACCTTTTACTTGAGTGTTAGGTTTTTTTTAAGTTAAGGGAGCTAATCTAGTGACTCCCTGAACCCAACTTAACCTGCAACAACAAAGATCAGGTACATTGCCATACCAACACCAATCATTGGGATAGCATCAAGTAGACCAGCCATTAAGAAGGTTTTTACTTGTAGTTGACCACCAAGTTCAGGCTGACGTGCAGTAGACTCAAGCAGCTTACCACCCAAAAGGGCGAAGCCAATACCTGTGCCTAGCGCACCCATACCAATCATGATTGCGGCTGCAATGTATACGAGTTCCATAAGTTACTCCTAAGGTTACTAAGGTTGATTAAAGGTGAGTTAAGGGTTTTTACTACTAAAACTCGCCAACTTGCTTCACAGCAAGCTGGCTGGTTACTGTTTAATGCTCTTCGTGTGCAGAACTTAGGTAAACCACGGTTAATACCATAAAGATAAACGCTTGCAATGGAATAACTAAAACGTGGAACACAGCCCACAACCACTGCAAACTTACACCCAAAGTGCCCAACATAATGCCTGCGCCATACATAAGCGCAATCAAAATAAATACAACTTCACCGGCATACATGTTACCAAACAAACGTAACGCCAAACTAACAGGTTTAGTGAACAAACCAATTAACTCAAGCACTAGGTTTACAGGAATAAGTAGCCAATGGTTAAACGGCGTAAAGGAAAGTTCTTTAACGAAACCGCCAATGCCTTTAACTTTAATACTGTAAAAAAGAATGAGTATAAACACACCAATTGACATACCAAAAGTAGCGTTAGGATCTGCCGTAGGAACTATTTTGAAATAGTCTGCACCCATTGCCTGAGCTAAACTTGGAATCCAGTCAACGGGTAGCCATTTAAGGCTGTTCATTAAGAAGATCCATACAAAAATGGTGAGTGCTAAAGGTGCTATTAAGGCATTTTTGCCATGGAAAGTTTCTTTAACTAGGCCATCAACAAACTCGACACAAACTTCAACGAAGTTTTGTAAACCACCTGGTACGCCTGAAGTCGCTTTTTTAGCGGCCATACGAAATAGGAATAAAAACAAAAACCCCATTCCTATTGACCAAGCCATAGTGTCTACGTGAATTGCCATAAACCCCATGTCAGATGCTTCTTGAGCTGTTTCTGCCATTTTCCAACCTAACTCTGGGTGCTGCCCATAAGTCATGTTTTGCAGGTGGTGCTTAATATACTCTACAGGTGTACCAGCCATGATCTACCTCAAACTGTAATTGCAGTTAGACTTTACTTTACTAGTAAAAAATTCAACCAGTTAAGTAAAATAACTGCCGCATAAGTGCTTAAAAGTGAAATTGGGTTTGAAGGTTGCACTAGAATAAATACCAGTACAAAAAGTACCACCGTCAAACCAAACTTAACGCCTTCAGCGACAAAAAACATTTTAACTAGGTTTGCTTGCTGCCTCGCGCCCCTATACATAAAAACCAAATAACTAAAAACTTGCTGAGGAATGTAAGCGATTATTGCCCCTGCCATTATTTCTAGTAATGAACTTGGCCAAATTATGCTGGCTAAACCACAAATGGCAACCACAGCCATTAATTGCTTAAGAAACCATTTTTTTAAAGGTGGACGCGGAAGTTGTGCCATAAATTTCAAAGCCTTCTAAACCGCTAACCACTAAAAAAATACTGCAAATCAACTAAAACCTACGGGATTATAGAGACTTAGCAACTTTCCTTCAACAACACTCGTTCGCTTTGTTAAATAGATACGACCAAGGTCTATATTTTTATCTAGCGTAGGTGGCGCAAAATACCATCTAGCTGCACTAAGCTTGAATAGTGTATTTCTAACCTACCTTTACCTTGTATTGAATGCTGAATTTTTACTTTAGTACCTAATTTCATCTGTAACTGTGCTTCCAAGCGTTTAACATCAGGGTCTATAGCCGGTTGAAGTTTGTTTTTTAAAGAATTTTGTTGCTCATTTCTAACCCAGGCTTCAGTTTGCCTAACCGACATTCCTTTAGCTACTAGCTGCCTTGCAAAAGTTAATTGTTTAGCTTCTGGTAAACCTAGTAAGGCACGAGCATGCCCCATTTCTAAATCGCCCTGCTTCAGCATACGCTGCACTTCTTTATGAAGTTGCAATAAACGTAACAAGTTGGCGACAGAACTACGTGATTTACCCACCGTATCAGCAACCTGCTGCTGAGTTAGTTCAAATTCTTTTTGTAATCTTTGTAAGGCAAAGGCTTCTTCTAAGGGGTTTAAATCTTCGCGCTGTAAGTTTTCAATTAAAGCCAAAGCAATAACATCACGGTCTTCTGCTTGGCGCACTAAAGCTGGAATAAAATCTAAACCCGCTAACTGGGCTGCACGCCAACGCCTTTCACCCGCTATAATTTCAAAATGACCGCCGGTTAAAGGCCGCACAACTACAGGTTGCATAATGCCTTGCTGTCGAATGGAAGCGGCTAGTTCTTCTAACGCTTCCGGTTGAATTTCACGCCTAGGTTGGTATTTACCCGGACGCAAACACTCGACTGGCAACCTTTTTAATTCACCTTCTTTTAAACTTTGGTTAGTGGCTAGGTTAGCTTGCTTTAAGTCTGTTTTTATTACAGGTATCACTCTTTTTCCTGCTTAACTAACACCAGTAAATGCCTTTGACCTTCTTCATTGGGTACTTGTAACAAGTGGCTTTGCTTGCAAATATATCCTTCTGGTAATTCAGCTAGCTCGTCTTCCGGATACAAACCCTTCATCGCCAACCAGCGTGCATCTTCAGAAGCTAAGGGCTGGGTTAGTTTCACAAAGTCTTTCAAGCTAGCAAAAGCACGGCTTACCAGCTGCTTGCTTTTTGCTGGTAATTGTAAGTTTTCAGCACGCACCTGCTTTACTTCAAAATTATTTAATTTTAGTGAGGTTTTTACTTGGAACTGAAAACGGGTTTTTTTGCCATTAGAATCTAAAGATAAGACTTGCAAATCAGGCTTCATAATGGCTAAAGGAATGCTGGGTAAACCAGCACCTGAACCAATATCGGTTAGTTCACCGGCTTGTACAAAAGGCAAAATAGACAAGCTGTCTAACAGGTGGCGATCAATCATTTCAACAGGGTCACGTACAGCGGTTAGGTTATAAGCTTTATTCCACTTAATTAGCAAGGCTAGGTAACTAAGCAACTGTTCCACCTGCAAATCACTGGCTGTAATCTGCATTTTTTCTAAGCCTGCACGTAATCTTGTTTCAAACTCTGTCTCTGCAAGCATACTATTTCACCAACATTGAACGTTTTTTAAGATGTACAAGCAGCATAGACACAGCAGCAGGTGTCACACCAGGAATACGTCCAGCTTGTGCCAAAGTAGCAGGGCGCACATTGGTTAGCTTATTCTTAATCTCATTCGATAAACCGCTAACCTGAGTGTAATCCAAATCTTGGGGTAGCAAAGTGTCTTCTTGTCGTCTTACGCGGCGAATATCTTCTGCTTGGCGGTCAATATAACCGGCATATTTTATTTGAATTTGTACCTGCTCTTGCACTTGAGGATCGACAGGTAATTCCCCCGGCGCAAGGTGGGCTAAATCCCAATAATCTAATTCTGGACGTTTAAGCAAATCAAGTAGAGGCTGCTCTCGGCTTAAGGGCTGCTCTAACTTATTACTTAGGCTCTCTGCTTCAGGTGTGTTGGGGTGAATAAAAGTATCTTTTAAGCGAGCTTTTTCAAGTTCTATGGCTTCACGCTTGGTTTCAAAAGCTGCCCAACGCACATCATCAACTAAGCCTAGTTCGCGGCCTTTTTCTGTTAAGCGTAAATCTGCGTTATCTTCGCGAAGTAGCAAACGGTATTCAGCACGGGAAGTAAACATCCGATAGGGTTCAGAAGTACCTAACGTAATTAAATCATCCACCAATACGCCCAAATAGGCTTCGTCGCGCCTTGGACACCAACCTTCTTTGCCTTGCACTCGACAGGCTGCATTCATACCGGCTAACAAGCCTTGTGCCGCTGCTTCTTCATAGCCGGTGGTGCCATTAATTTGCCCAGCAAAAAACAGGTTGTGGATAACTTTAGTTTCTAGCGTGGGTTGTAAATCTTGTGGGTTAAAAAAGTCATACTCAATTGCATAACCTGGCCTTGTTATGTGAGCATTTTCCATGCCACGAATGGTGCGTACTAGATCAATTTGCACATCAAAGGGCAGTGAAGTTGAAATGCCATTTGGGTAAAGCTCATGCGTTGTTAACCCTTCCGGTTCCATAAAAATTTGGTGGCTGCTTTTGTCAGCAAAACGATGAATTTTATCTTCAATGGAAGGGCAGTAACGCGGCCCTATGCCTTCAATCACTCCAGCATACATGGGCGATCTATCAAGATTATTACGAATAATTTCGTGGGTGCGTTCATTGGTGTGGGTGATGTAACAGCTAATCTGTTCTGGGTGGTGCTCTACTTTGCCCAAATAAGACATTACCGGCAAAATTAAATCACTTGCCTGTGCTTCCATCACTGAAAAATCAACACTGCGTGCATCAATTCTTGGTGGTGTGCCTGTTTTTAAACGACCAACCCGAAGTGGCAATTCTCTAAGCCTTGCAGCCAAAGCCGTTGAGGGTGGGTCACCAGCACGACCCCCTGAATAATTTTGTAAACCTAGGTGAATAACGCCACCCAAAAATGTACCGGTAGTAAGCACAACGCTAGTGGCATAAATTTTAATGCCCGTTTGGGTAATCGCACCACAAATATTGTCGCCCTGAACAATTAAGTCGTCTGCCGCTTGTTGAAAAATTTGTAAATTAGGCTGATTTTCTAACACTTTACGAATAGCAGCCTTGTAAAGCACGCGGTCTGCTTGGGCTCTGGTTGCTCTGACAGCAGGGCCTTTACGTGAATTTAATACTCGAAATTGAATACCTGATAAATCAGTGGCCTGTGCCATAGCACCACCCAATGCATCAACTTCACGCACTAGGTGACTTTTGCCTATTCCACCAATGGCTGGGTTACAAGACATCTGCCCGAGTGTTTCCACATTGTGGGTTAGTAAAAGCGTTTTACAACCCATGCGTGCAGCAGCTAATGCAGCTTCCGTTCCAGCATGGCCACCGCCAATAACCAGTACATCAAAGCGGGTTGGGTAATCCACAGACACACCTCAAGAAATATTTCTAAGTAAAGCCGCTGATTATAGCCTGAAAATTGCTCTACCACAGCAGAAATCTACTTACTCCCTATCAACAATAATAATAGTAATTATATAAGTTCTTTTAATACTGTTATTATTATTAGTGTGGACAGTTTCTGTGGATAACCCCTTCAAAGCCTTTGTTTATGTGGCTTACAGAATTGGATAACTAGGAGGGTTAGCTTGGTATGAGGTGTAATAAACCTGAGTACAGCTTGTGCATAAGTAGATGTTTTATCCACAAGCGAAAAATACCTACCTAGTTAAGCGCAGGTTATAAGCCAGTAAACACTCTACTTAACCACAGGCTTAATCTGCTATAAAATACTTAACTTGGTAAATAAGTTTAAAAAAAAGCTGGCTGGGGTGAAATTTCCACCCCAGCCAGCTAAAATTTAGTTTTAACTTAGTGCTTAAATACTAATAAGCTTATTTACCAATACAAAACTCACCAAAAATTTTGCCTAATAAATCATCAGCAGTAAATTTACCTGTTATTTCAGCAAGGCTTTCTTGTGCGCTGCGTAAATCTTCTGCTAGCAGCTCACCAGCACCGTTTAATTCCAGCTGCTGTCTACCCTTGTGGATAACTTGACTTGCCCTTTGTAACGCATCTAGGTGGCGACGACGAGCTGAAAACCCACCTTCAGTAGTATTTTGTAAGCCCATCACTTGTTTTAGGTGTTGCCTTAAATTATCCACACCCACAAGTTGCTTAGCGGCAATACGAATGACTGGTGGGCTTGTGGATAAATCAGCTGTTGCTGCTTCTGCGGTTAAATCTATTTTATTTCTTACTAGGGTTAAACGCTCTGGATAAGGTAAACGCTTAACAAACTCTGGCCAAATTTCTAAAGGGTCTAAGCTAGTTGTTTCTTGTGCATCGACTAAAAGTAAAACTCGGTCGGCTTTTTCTATTTCTTGCCAAGCCCTTTCGACACCTAGCTGCTCTACTAAATCTTCAGTTTCTCTTAACCCAGCAGTGTCAATTAAATGCAGTGGCATACCATCAATGTGGATATGTTCTTTTAAAACATCGCGAGTAGTACCAGCAATTTCAGTGACTAGGGCTTTATCATAACCAGCCAAGGCATTCATTAGGCTAGATTTACCCGCATTAGGTCTGCCAGCTAAGACTACATTCATACCTTCACGCATTAAAAAGCCTTGCTGGGCTTCATTTTTTACTGCTTCTAGCTGGTCAATAATTGCGTATAAGTCTTCTTTAACCTTGCCATCGCTTATAAAGTCAATTTCTTCTTCAGGAAAATCAATGGCTGCTTCAACGTACATGCGTAGATGAATTAACTTATCCACAAGGGCATGAACTTTTTGCGAAAAAACACCCTGCAAAGATTTAAGGGCATTGTCGGCTGCTTGGCGTGAAGTGGCATCAATTAAATCAGCAATCGCTTCAGCTTGAGCTAAATCCATTTTATCGTTTAAAAACGCGCGCTGAGAAAACTCACCCGGCTGTGCCAAACGAACACCGGCTAATAATAAATTTTCTAATAAACGGTCGAGCAACATAGGCCCGCCATGCCCCTGAAACTCTAAAACATCTTCCCCAGTAAAAGAGTTAGGGCCAGGGAAAAAAAGAGCCAAACCTTCATCAATAACTTCACCTTGCAAGTCTAAAAAAGGCAGGTAATGGGCATAACGTGGTGTAGGGGTTATACCCAGAAGCTGTTTAGCTAGGGATTGGCATAATGCACCAGATACCCTAACAATACCGACCCCACCTCGGCCTGGTGGGGTAGCAACAGCGGCAATAGTGTCTTGCTGGCTCATCATATTTTACTCTTAATAGCAAAACCCCCTCACTGGGAGGGGGTTAGGTTGAATCAACTTTTTTCTAATTTAACCTTATCTTTATCTTTGTCTTCATTTTCAATTTTTTGCGTAATGTACCATTGCTGTAAAATTGACAAGATATTATTGACCACCCAATAAAGCACTAGGCCAGCTGGGAAGAACAGGAAGAAGAAGGTGAAGATGATTGGTAGCATTTTCATAATCTTGGCCTGCATAGGATCTGGCGGCACAGGATTTAGCATCTGCTGAACAAACATACTAGCACCCATAATAATGGGTAGAACAAAGTAAGGGTCTTTCATTGAAAGGTCTGCTATCCAAAGTATAAAGGGCGCATGACGCAATTCAACCGATTCCATTAACATCCAGTAGAGGGCAATAAACACCGGCATTTGTACCAAAATTGGTAGGCAGCCACCCATAGGATTAATTTTTTCTTTCTTGTAAAGCTCCATCATCGCTTGTGAAAGCTTCTGACGGTCATCACCAGCATCTTCCTTAATACGCGCAAGCTTAGGAGCAACACGGCGCATATTTGCCATAGAACGGTAAGCAGTAGCAGATAACTTATAGAAGGCTGCTTTAATAGCTACGGTTACTAGAATAATGGCAAAACCCCAGTTACCAACGTAACCATGAATAAAATCTAATAACCAGAATAAGGGTTGGGCAATAAACCATAGGAAGCCATAGTCAACGGTTAGTTCTAAGTTAGGCGCAACCGCTTTCATGTCTTCTTGAATTTTAGGACCAATATAAACGTCTGCAAAAAGCTGAGCTGTATTGCCTGGCTCTACTAAATATTCAGAACCATTAAAGCCAACTATGTGGTTACCTGCCCTGTCTGTACGGGTACTGAAAAAACTACTTTCAGTTTGTGGCGGTATCCAAGAAGCAATAAAGTAGTGTTGTAGCATAGCTGCCCAACCGCCTACTGAATCGGCTTTAAAACCTTTATTTTTGATGTCGTCGAAATCAATTTTTTGATAGCGTTTTTCATCGGTTGAAAAAGCACCACCAAGATAAGCTTTCATGCCCATTGATTCACTTTGACTAGGATCAGCACTGGCATCACGCTTAATTAATCCAATAAAACTGGTGTTAAGCACACGGTTAGACTGGTTATTTAGCTGATAATCAACCTTAATTAAATGGCTGCCACGGGTAAAGGTGAAAGTTTTAGTTAATTCAACGCCTTCAACATTGGCTTTCAATTGCACTTGAAGTTGGTCTTGCCCCTGTTGTAAAACATAGGCATTTTTGGGGCTAGTTAAAACTAAACGCTGTGTATTTCCTAAGCCGCTTAAATCGCTTTGCACCACATAATGACGCTGTTGGTCATCTTGTAATAATACAAAAGGCTGCTCAGAATTAACTTTATTTTTATGATTTAATAAGGCTGCATAAACTAGATCGCCACCTTTTGGGTTAATCCGAATGTCAAAAGTATCGGTTGTAACACTGATTAAACCTTGTGTTGTTGAAGCAGTGGACTGAATTGTTTCAGTTAAATTAGCCGGTCCACCCAGCTTTAAAACTTCATCGTCTTCAATCACTAAATTGTTATTAGGTGCTACTTGTTGAATCTGAGGTGCCTGAGCCTGAACATCTTGCTGCTGATAGTCGGTATTCCACTGAAGTATCAGTAGATAGGCGACTACCGCCAGGGATGAAAAGAGCACTATGCGTTTTACGTCCATGGGATCATTGCCGCTTAATCGAGGAGGATAAATTTGCAGTCGCTTTTTTTACGCGCCTACCGAGTTGTGGCCAAGCTTCTGTCAAGCTTTTGCTGAGTTCTTCAGTTGTGACTTGGCTGGCGCCTTTGATGGCAAGAACAATAATATCAACGGGTGGCAGCTGCTGCTGGTTTAACCGAAACGATTCACGAAACATGCGCTTAAATCGATTACGAGTTACTGCTAATTTGATATTTTTCTTGCCAATTACAAAGCCTAAACGCGTTTCTTCTGACTTACTGGGTGCAGCAAGCAATAAAAAACCAGTGCAATAGACTTTGTAACGGGTATTTTCAAAAACATAACGGAAATCCTCGGGCTTAAGAAGTCTAAGCTGTCGAGGATAACCGAAATTTTTTATCATCAGACTACCGCTTAAGCGGACAGACGCTGACGACCTTTGGCACGACGACGAGCCAGAACTTGACGACCAGCTTTAGTGGCCATACGAGCACGGAAACCGTGATTGCGCTTGCGTTTTAGTACGCTGGGCTGAAATGTACGTTTCATTTTTTTTACTTCCACAGGGTATTGAAGGTTTAAGGAATCTCCATGGGTTGGAGACCCTAGAGAAACTTTTTTTGATGCAAGACCGGTGATTTTAAAGCGTTCTTAGGCAAAGCGCAATTTTTCCTTGCACCTTGTGAACTATCCCCACAAAAAATAACTATAAATAAGAACTTAAAAGATCTTTTATTACTATAATAACTATTAGGGTTTAAGAAAATTGTTGATAACTGCTTTTTTCTTTTATATTACAAAGAGTTAACCTATTAGCTAAGGCGGCTTTATGTTACCCATAACCCTAGGTTAAGGTGTGCTTGGGCTGTGCATAACTTAGCGACTTACCCACAAGCAATTTTATACTCAGTATTATGCTTATCTTTTCCATGCCTTTTAAGCCTTCTTATCCACATCCTTTTCTTTTTAAAAAAGTGGTGGTTTTCTTTGCTTGTGGATAACTTACTCTAAAACGGCTAGAATAATGCCATTATTAAGAGGAGCAAAAACGTGTCAGTTGATGATTTGTGGTCGAAGTGTTTGGCTATCTTAGAAAATGAAATTCCTGCTCAACAAATATCGACTTGGATACGTCCTTTACAAGCAGAAATGAGTGGCCGCAGCTTACAATTGCTTGCTCCTAACCGTTTTGTTTTGCAGTGGGTGATCGACAAATATTCGGCGCGCTTACAAGTGCTAGTACAAGAAATTTCAGCTGGGCAAGTGCCTGATGTGTGCTTTGCAGTAGGTACTAAAAAGCAGCCACTAGTGGGAATTTCTCCTACCCTGCCAGTGAATAACCTTGCGGTACAAAACTTACCCACTAGAAATGTGTCTTCCACTCCTTTTACTGAATACCAAGCTACTTCAACAAATTTAGCTGGTGAAATTAATTCACAAGTGCAAGTTTTGCCTAAAACGCGTAAGCGTGAAGGCGCTCAGGTAGAAGGAGGGATAAAACATAATTCCACTCTTAACCCTGCACATACTTTTGACAGCCTTGTTGAAGGTAAGTCTAACCAGTTAGCAAGAGCGGCTTCTTTTCAAGTTGCTGAAAACCCAGGGGGTGCCTATAACCCTTTGTTTATTTATGGTGGGGTTGGCTTAGGTAAAACCCACTTAATGCATGCTGTGGGTAACCAGATATTAAAACTTAACCCTAATGCTAAGGTGGTTTATCTTAATTCTGAACGCTTTGTACAAGATATGGTTAAAGCCTTGCAGTTAAATGCTATCAATGAATTTAAGCGTTATTACCGTAACCTTGATGCACTATTAATTGACGATATTCAGTTTTTTGTTGGCAAAGACCGTTCACAAGAAGAATTTTTCCACACTTTTAATGCTTTATTGGAAGGTGGACAACAAATTATACTAACTTCTGATCGTTATCCAAAAGAAATTGGCGTTGAAGAAAGGTTAAAGAGTCGTTTTGGTTGGGGGCTTACGGTTGCTATTGAACCACCTGAATTAGAATTGCGCGTTGCCATTCTTATGAAGAAAGCTGAAATTGCCAAGGTAGACTTACCACAAGAAGTGGCTTTTTTTATTGCCCAGAAAATTCGTTCTCATGTAAGGGATTTAGAAGGCGCACTGAATCGAGTTATCGCTGATTCACGCTTTAAAGGCCAGCCCATTAGTGTTGAACTTGTTCGCGAATCTTTAAAAGATTTATTTGCTGTGCAAGATAAGCAGGTGGGCGTAGAAAACATTCAACGCACAGTTGCTGAATATTACAAAATTAAAATTGCCGATCTACACTCTAAGCGCCGCAACCGTTCCATTGCCAGACCAAGGCAAATGGCAATGGCTTTAGCTAAAGAATTAACCAACCATTCTTTACCTGAAATAGGCGATGCTTTTGGTGGCCGTGATCACACCACTGTTTTACATGCTTGTCGAAAAATTAAGTCTTTACAGGATGAAAGCCCTGATATTCGTGAAGACTGGAAAAACCTGCTCCGTTTATTGACCAGTTAATTTTAAGGTTATTAAGATGAAATTTTCCGTATCCCGCGAAACACTTTTACGCCCTCTTTCTATTATGGTGGGTGTGGTAGCACGTCGCCCAACCCTACCTATTCTTTCTCATATTCGTATTGATGCGAATGAAGAAGGGCTAACCTTAACGGGTCTAGATTTAGAAGTAGAGCTTACTTGGAAGTTAGGTTTACAACATTTAGAAGTGGGTGGCAGTATTACTGTGCCAGCCAAAAAGCTTTCCGACATTTGCCGTTCATTAAGCGAAGGTGCGCTGCTTGAATTTAGTGTCGATGAACAGCGGGTGGTAGTAAGGTCTGGCCGTAGCCGTTTTTTATTGGCAACCCTGCCTTCTTCTGAATTTCCTTCCATACAGTTAAGCCCTGTGAAACATCAGGTAACCTTGCCGCAAGGCCAGTTGTTAAATATTATTCGCCGTAATGATTTTGCTATGGCGCGACAAGATGTGCGTTTTTACCTTAACGGCATGTATTTTGAATTGTCGACTAACCGCCTAAGAGCCGTTGCTACTGACGGTCACCGTTTAGCTATGGCTGATTCTCTTGTTCAGTTAGAAGATGTAGAAAAGTCGAGCATGATTGTGCCTGCCAAAGCAGTGAATGATTTAGCTAAGCTGTTAGATGACCTAGAAGAGCCAGTAACGTTAATTTTTGGTGAGCAGCACTTCCAAGTCAATATGGCCAATGCCACCTTTGTTTCTAAGCACATTGAAGGCCGCTACCCTGATTACGAACAGGTGATTCCGCGCCAAAGTGACAAGCTGGTTATTTGTGATCGTTTAGAATTACGTAAAATGTTGTCGCGTATTAGTATTTTGGCCAATGAAAAACTGCAAGGCATTCATTTGCAGCTAACCAACAATACCTTAACTTTAATTGCCAAAAACCCTGATCAAGAAGAGGCTGAAGAAAGTATGAATATTGATTATCAGGGCGAGCCGTTAGACATAGGTTTTAATGTGGGTTATTTGGTTGATGTAATGGACAATATTGGTGATCAAGTCGAAAAAGTACAAATTGCACTTTCTACACCAAGCGCCAGTGCGCTAATTCAAGCCGCCGGTGGTGGCGATGCATTTTATGTCATTATGCCCATGCGTCTTTAGTTTTTCTTAAGCCTGCCTTTAAAAAGCAGGCTTACCTTTCTTTATGACAATTCAGCGTCTAAGCCTGACTAATTTTCGTAATATTATTGCCGCCGATCTACAGCCGTCGGAAGGTATTAATTTATTAGTTGGAAAAAATGCCAGTGGTAAAACTTCTTTGTTAGAAGCTATTTACCTGCTGAGTTTAGTGCGTTCTTTTCGCAGTAAAAATATTACTAAGCTAATTAACCATTCGGCAGAACAATTTACTGTTTTTGCCGAAATTAAAGCTGATGCAACAACGGCTTATTCTTTAGGTATTCAGCGTAAACACCAAGAAGCCGAAACTGAAATTTTGTTTCGTGGCCAAAAGCCTGCGGGTGTAGCCGAGCTAACCGCCACACTTCCTGTACAGTTAATTAATCCTGATACTTTTCGTTTGCTTGAAGGTAGTCCTAAAGAACGCAGGCAGTTTTTAGACTGGGGTGTGTTCCACGTGGAACCCACCTTTATTCATTATTGGAAACGTTTTCAAAGAGCGCTAAAGCAGCGCAATAGCCTGCTTAGGCGTGGTAGAATAGACGAGTTAGAGTTGCAACTATGGGAAAAAGAGCTAGCAGTAAATGGTGAGCAAATAACTGCACTTAGAAAGGCTTATCTAGCGCGTTTAAAACCACTTTTTGCAAACTTATTAGAAAAATTTCTTGGCTCGCAAGACTTTGCACTTAATTTTCAGCGAGGTTGGGATAAAACCCTAGACCTAGCTGAATCCTTGTTGGCTTCAAGAGCGAAAGATCGTGAGCAGGGCTTTACTCAGACAGGGCCTCAGCGTGCCGATATCCGTGTACTAATTAAGGGGTATGCGGCGATGGATATTTTGTCGCGAGGGCAGCAAAAACTCATTGTCTCAGCTTTAAAGCTTGCACAGGGTGCACTGTTATCTGAAGTAAGAAATAAACAATGCGTCTATTTAATTGATGACTTGCCTGCTGAATTAGACAGGCAGCATCGCACCATTTTTTGTGAAGTGCTTGAGCAGCAATCAGGGCAGGTATTTATTACCGGCGTTGATGCTGATGCTCTTGCTGAAGGGTGGCAACAGCCAGAAAGTATTTCATGGTTTCACGTGGAACATGGACAAATTAGTCCAAAGCCATACCTTAGTACCAAGTGAATAAACTAGAATTTTGGTATTAGGAATTAAGGGGAGTGGGTAATGAGTGAAAATAATTCCTATGACTCGACCAGCATAAAAGTGCTGAAAGGGTTGGACGCAGTACGTAAGCGACCGGGTATGTACATCGGTGATACTGATGACGGCACAGGTTTGCACCACATGGTTTTTGAATTGGTGGATAACGCCATTGATGAAGCTTTAGCTGGGCACTGTAGTGAAGTAAAAGTTGTTATTTACCAAGATGAATCAGTGAGTGTTTCTGATGATGGTCGTGGTATGCCAGCGGATATTCACGAAGAAGAAGGTGTTTCTGCTGCTGAAGTAATTATGACTGTGCTTCATGCCGGTGGTAAGTTTGATGATAACTCGTATAAAGTTTCAGGCGGTTTGCACGGCGTAGGTGTTTCTGTTGTTAATGCTTTATCAGAAGAATTAACCCTAACCATTTGGCGTGATAAACAAGTACATGAACAGGTTTATCGTCATGGTGTTCCACAAACGCCCCTGACAGTGATTGGTGCAACAGAAAAGACGGGTACTCTGGTTCGTTTCCGCCCATCTCCAGCAACCTTTAATAACATTGAATTTAGCTTTGATACGCTAGCTAAACGTTTGCGTGAGCTGTCTTTTTTAAACTCAGGTGTAAAAATTTCACTGGTAGATCAGCGCAATGGCCGTGAAGAAGTTTTTCATTACGAAGGGGGTTTAAGGGCTTTTGTTGATCACTTAAATACCAATAAAACCACCTTAGGTAAGGTGTTTTATTTTAGTAATCAACGTGAAGAAGATGGTGTAAACGTTGAAGTGGCTATGCAGTGGAATGATGGTTATTCAGAAAACATCTACTGCTATACCAATAATATTCCGCAACGTGATGGTGGTGCTCACCTCGCAGGTTTTAGAGGTGCGTTAACCCGTGTACTTAACCAGTACATAGAACAAGAAGGCTTGGCTAAAAAAGCCAAAGTAAGCACCACTGGTGATGATGCCCGTGAAGGTTTAACCGCCATTGTTTCGGTTAAAGTGCCAGATCCTAAGTTCTCTTCACAAACTAAAGATAAGTTGGTTTCTTCTGAAGTAAGAACCGCAGTAGAACAAGAAATGGGTAGAACATTTACCGATTTCCTACTTGAGTTCCCACAAGAAGCTAAAACTATTGTTAGCAAAATGCTGGATGCTGCCCGTGCCCGTGAAGCGGCTCGTAAAGCCCGTGAAATGACTCGCCGCAAAGGTGCGTTAGACATTGCCGGTTTACCGGGTAAGTTGGCTGACTGTCAGGAAAAAGACCCCGCACTGTCTGAAATTTATCTAGTGGAGGGTGACTCTGCTGGTGGCTCTGCTAAGCAGGGTCGTGACCGCAGAACTCAAGCTATTCTTCCTCTAAAGGGTAAAATTCTTAACGTAGAAAAAGCCCGTTTTGATAAAATGCTTTCTTCTGCTGAAGTAGGCACGCTTATAACTGCACTAGGTTGCGGTATTGGTCGTGAAGAATTTAATGCCGATAAGTTACGTTACCACTCCATTATTATTATGACGGATGCTGACGTGGACGGTTCGCACATACGCACGCTGCTGCTGACCTTCTTCTTCCGTCAAACTATGGAATTAATTGAACGTGGCCACATTTTTATTGCTCAGCCACCCCTGTATAAAATCAAACGGGGCAAGCACGAACAGTATTTAAAAGATGAAGCGGCCATGGAAGAATACCTAACGCAAACAGCGTTAGAAGGTACTGCACTTTATGCTAACCCTGAAGCACCGGGCATTTCTGGTACTGCTTTAGAGGCGCTAGTCATCAGTTATCGTACCACCAGAGCACGCATCGAGCGTTTATCTAGGGTTTATCCCGAATTTGTATTGGTACAAATGATTGATGCCCCTACTTTGGCCGTTGAAGATTTGAAAAATGAACAAAAAGTTGCTGCTTGGGTAGAGCAATTAGAAGAATGGGTTGTTTTGGCGGCCAGTGAAACAACGCAAGTTCACATGCACATAGTTGAAGACAGTGAGCGTGGGCTTTATTTGCCAGCAGCTGAAGTTATTGCGCATGGTGTGCCAACCGACTATGTATTCAATATCGACTTCTTCAAGTCAGCAGATTACGCCGCACTAAGAGCCTATGGCATTGAAATGGAAGGGCTGTTTGAAGAAGGCGCCTACATTGCCCGTGGTGAAAAGAAGCAGCCCGTTAAACGCTTTGAAGAAGTCTTGAACTGGATGATGGTAGAAGCGCGCCGTGGTGTAAACATTCAGCGTTATAAAGGTCTGGGTGAAATGAACCCCGAGCAGTTATGGGATACCACCATGAACCCTGAAACACGCCGTATGTTGCAAGTCACCATTGATGATGCGGTTGCTGCCGATATGATGTTCACAACCCTTATGGGTGATGAAGTTGAACCGCGTCGCCAGTTTATTGAAAAAAATGCCTTATCAGTTGCTAACCTAGACGTTTAATTTGTTAAGCTAACTAGCAAGATAAGAAAAACCCCGAAGCAATGCATAGCAATGCTTCGGGGTTTTTTATTACTGATTTATTACTGATTTTTTGGGGTGTGGATAAGTTAAGCGTTAGCAGCCAATAATTGCTCGGCCAGTTCAGCTAAGTTATCCACAAGCTGAACATTGTCTAAACCTTCACCAGCAGCAAGGGTTTTCATCCCTTTACCGGTGCGTACTAACACTGCTTGGCAGCCTCTTGCTTGGCCTGCTTGTAAATCTCGTAGTGCATCACCGACCATAATTCCACCACTTAAATCTAAGTTTAAAGCGGCACTTATTTGGTCTAATAAACCGGCTTTAGGTTTTCGGCAATCACAACCCTCATCAGGCCCATGAGGACACCAAGCTATATGGTGTAAATCACCCCCTGCCGCTTGAATTAGGTTAAGCATTTTAGCGTGCTGATCATCCAAGTCTTGCTGGCTAAACTTGCCTCTGGCAACGCCCGATTGATTAGTGGCAACGGCCAAAATCCAGCCAGCTTTATACAGCTTAGCAATCGCTTCAATAGAACCAGGTAGAGGAATCCATTCATCAGCACTTTTAACAAAAGCATCGGAATCTTGGTTAATCACACCATCACGGTCAAGGATTAAAATTTTTTTCATGGCACTAACCAATTATTAACTTATAACCTAAAAAAAGGGGCCATTAAGGCCCCCGATAAGCGATCTATTAGTGTTGTAGCTGAGCTATGTCTGCGGTGTGCATAAACAAAGCTTGTAAAGATGCTAATAAAGCTAAGCGATTATTTCGCACGGCTTCATCTTCAGTCATGACCATCACGTCATTAAAGAAGTTATCAACAGACTCACGCAAACCAGCCAAGCAATGCAGTGCGGCTTGGTAGTCGCCCTTAGCATAATGCGGTGCAACTTCTAGGCTTTTTGCTGCGACCTGTTTGGCTAGTTCAATTTCAGCTGCTTCAGTTAATAAGTTAGCTTTAACCTCTACACCCGCAGCAAAGTTTTGCTTGCTAAGAATGTTGTTAACTCGCTTATTGGCAGCGGCCAAGGCTGCGGCTTCTTCTA
>JAAYGA010000234.1 GCA_012727935.1 Pseudomonadaceae bacterium
ATTTACGTGCCGACCGTCAGCCAGAATTTACCCAGATAGATATTGAAGCGTCTTTTATCGACGAAGCTAGCATCATGGGCACGGCTGAAAGCATGATTCGCAAAATCTTTAAAGGCTCGCTTGATGTTGAGCTGGGCGACTTCCCGCACATGCCTTATTCAGAAGCCATGGAGCGTTACGGTTCCGACAAGCCAGACTTGCGTATTCCCTTAGAGCTAGTTGATGTTAGCGATTTAATGGCTGAAGTGGATTTTAAAGTATTCTCAGGCCCTGCGACTGATCCTAAAGGCCGTGTTGCTGCCCTTAAAGTTAAAGGCGGCGCTGAAATATCACGTAAGCAAATTGATGACTACACCAAGTTTGTAAGCATCTACGGTGCGCGTGGTTTGGCTTGGATAAAAGTTAACAAACGTGCCGATGGCCTAGAAGGTTTGCAGTCGCCGATTGTTAAGTTTATGGAAGGTGTGATTGAGCAGTTGCTAGACCGTGTTGGTGCTGAAGATGGCGATATTATTTTCTTTGGTGCAGACAAAACCAAAATTGTTAACGAAGCCTTAGGTGCACTACGTTGCAAGCTAGGCGAAGATTTAAACCTTTATACGACGGATTGGGCGCCGCTTTGGGTTGTTGACTTCCCCATGTTTGAAGAAAACAGCGACGGTAGCTTAAGTGCATTGCACCACCCTTTCACTGCGCCTAAATGCACACCCGAAGAACTAGAAGCTAGCCCTGCCGACAAACTATCGCGTGCTTACGACATGGTTTTGAACGGTACAGAATTGGGTGGCGGTTCCATCCGTATTCACAACCAAGCCATGCAGCAAACCGTTTTTCGTGTACTAGGTATTAGCGCTGAAGAGCAGCAAGAAAAGTTTGGCTTCTTATTAGATGCACTAAAATTTGGTGCACCACCGCACGGCGGCCTAGCTTTTGGTCTAGACCGCTTAATGATGCTGATGACAGGCGCTAAATCCATTCGTGAAGTGATTGCCTTCCCGAAAACTCAGTCAGCCGCTTGTGTTATGACTGATGCACCCGGCGATGTTAGCCAAGAGCAATTAAAAGAATTAAATCTTCGTTTACGCCTTAAAGCCAAGACGGAAGAATAATAAAATTTGAAAATGCGTAAGTGATAAATACGCAGCGAGTAATTTAAGGAGTTGAAATGGCAGGTCATAGTAAATGGGCCAACATTAAGCACCGCAAAGCAGCGCAAGATTCTAAGCGCGGTAAAATTTTTACTAAGCTGATTCGTGAGCTAACAGTGGCAGCCAAGGAAGGCGGCCCTGATGTTGCCGATAACCCAAGGCTGCGTACCGCAGTTGATAAAGCGCTATCGAACAACATGACACGCGACACCATCGACCGTGCAATTGCGCGCGGTGCTGGCACTAACGAAGCCGACAATATGGAAGAAATTGTCTATGAAGGCTATGGTCCTGGCGGCGTTGCTGTGTTGGTTGAATGCTTAACCGATAACCGTAACCGTACGGTGGGTGAAGTTCGTCATGCTTTTACTAAAAACGATGGCAATTTAGGCACCTCTGGTTCGGTTGCTTATTTATTCCAAAAGCGGGGCTATTTGGTTTTTTCAGCAGAAACCGATGAAGATCAGCTAATGGAAGCGGCCTTAGAAGCCGGTGCTGATGATGTGGTAACGCAAGACGATGGCAGTTTTGAAGTTTTTACCGAGCAGCAAAACTTTCTTGAAGTAAAAGAAGCCTTAGCAGCGGCAGGATTAGAAGCAGAACAAGCATCGGTGGCTATGTTGCCCGATGTGAATGCTGATATTACTGACCTAGAGCTGGCAGAAAAAATCATTAAAATGGTCGATATGTTAGAAGATTTAGACGATGTGCAAGAAGTCTATTCTAACGTCGATTTTTCTGCTGAAGTTATGGAAAAACTGGGCTGATATGGCCCTTATCCTCGGCATTGACCCGGGTTCACGCATTACTGGTTATGGTTTAATTCATGCAACGGGTAGCCAATTTAGCTACCTAGCCAGTGGTTGTATTCGGGTTAAGGCCGAAGATTTACCCCAAAAGCTGGCGCAAATCTACGCCAGCCTGACAGAGATTATTGCTCGCTACCAACCGGAACAAGTCGCTATAGAACGTGTTTTTATGGCAAAAAATGCCGACTCAGCCCTTAAGCTGGGGCAGGCCAGAGGCACTGCGGTGGTTTGTGTAGCGAACCATGGCCTTGCTGTTAGCGAGTATTCTGCCAAAGAAGTGAAGCTGGCGGTAACTGGCACAGGTGCGGCAGATAAAACTCAAGTGCAGCACATGGTTACCGCCATTTTAAAACTTTCTGCAACACCCCAAGAAGATGCCGCCGACGCTTTAGCCATTGCCATGTGCCATGCCTACACTAGCAGCGGTTTATTAGCTTTGTCTGGTCAACTAACCACAAAACGTGGCAGTAGTTGGCGTAATTTTGATCCTAAAACTTTAGCACGGCGCACCTAATGATAGATTTCGATCTGCCCCTTTTTATATTTTCTTTAGACTTATTTGGTACGGTGGTGTTTGCTTTGGCTGGTGTGCTTGCTGCCGCTGAACGCCGTTTAGATTTATTTGGTGTCATTATTGTTGGCACGGTTACTGCCATAGGTGGTGGCACTTTACGAGACTTGATTTTAGGCCGTTTGCCGGTGTTTTGGGTGCAACACAATATGTACATTTGGCTAACGGTTATTACCTCAGTCATTGTTTTTGCCCTAGCCAGAAAAATTCGTTTTCCCCATTATGCTGTGCAAGTAGCCGATGCCATAGGCTTGGCCGTATTTACCGTTATCGGTGCCAAGGTAGCCATAGCACTTGGCCACTCGCCGCTCATTTCAGTAGTAACGGGTGTAATGACCGGCGTATTTGGCGGTATTTTGCGTGATGTTTTAACTGCCGTTAAACCGATGATTTTTGAAAAAGAAATTTATGCCACGGCAGTTATGGCTGGCGCTATTGTTTATGTGAATTTAAAGTGGTTTTTGCCCGACAGCTGGGAAACTTTTAACACCCTTGCGGCCATGTCGGTAGTTTTGGGTATGCGCCTAGCTGCTATTCATTGGCATTTACACCTCCCTGTTTTTTTGTCGATTGAAGAAACAGCCAGTTCAAATAATTCAAACGGTTCAAAGGAAGAAACTAAGTCATGATGATTGGTCGCTTACAAGGCAAGCTAGTTGAAAAACAGCCTTCTTGGGTTATTTTAGATATTCAAGGCGTGGGCTATGAAATAAGCCTGCCGCTTTCAGTGTTTGCTGGTTTGCCAGCCTTAGACGAAGACTTAATTCTTTGGATTCATCAGGTAATTCGTGAAGATGCCAACCTTTTATACGGCTTTGCCCGTTTAGAAGACCGCCAGTTATTTCGTGAGCTAATTAAAGTCAGTGGCATTGGCCCTAAAGTTGGCATGGCAATTATGTCGGCCATGGAAAGTAGCGCTTTATTGCAAGCGATACAGCATGAAGATCTGCAAGCACTTACTCGTATTCCGGGCATTGGCAAAAAAACCGCTGAACGCCTACTACTAGATTTAAGAGATCGCCTAAAAACTTGGCAGCCGCAGCAAATGGCTAAGCTAGAATTGCCTTTAGGCTCAGAATTGCCTGCTATTAATCCTCGCTCAGAAGCTGAATCTGCTTTGGTTGCTTTGGGGTATAAATTACCTGAAGCCAGCCGAGCCATTGCCGCTGTAGCTGCTGTAGGTATGGACACCCAAGACTTAATTCGTGCCGCCCTTAAAGGCATGGCTAAATAATAAAGGATCTAGCTAGTGATTGAAGATGACCGACTGATAGCTGCCACCGAACAGCCGCAAGATTACAGTCAAGATCACGCTATACGCCCAAAAACCTTGGCTGAATACCGAGGCCAGCCGCAAGTCCGTGAGCAAATGGAGATTTTCATTGAAGCGGCGCGTGGGCGAAAAGAGGCGTTAGATCACACGCTTATTTTTGGCCCGCCTGGGCTGGGTAAAACCACGCTGGCCAATATTATTGCTAGTGAAATGGGCGTTTCCATCAAAAGCACCTCTGGGCCGGTTATGGAAAAACCCGGTGATTTAGCGGCCATGCTGACTAACCTTAGCGAAGGCGATGTGCTGTTTATTGATGAAATTCATCGCCTTAGCCCAGTGATTGAAGAAATTCTTTACCCAGCCATGGAAGATTACCAGTTAGACATTATGATTGGTGAAGGCCCAGCGGCACGTTCTATTAAACTAGATTTACCGCCCTTTACTTTAGTGGGCGCAACCACCCGTGCCGGTATGCTGACTGCGCCTTTAAGAGACCGTTTTGGCATAACCCAGCGCCTAGAATTTTATTCTGTACCCGATTTAACCTACATAGTGACTCGTTCAGCCAATTTACTAGGTTTAACGGTTGAAGAGGGTGGCGCAGAAGAAATTGCCCGCCGCTCCCGAGGCACGCCGCGCATTGCTAACCGTTTATTGCGCCGTGTAAGGGACTTTGCTGAAGTAAAATCAGATGGGTGTATTAGTAAACAAATTGCAGACATGGCGCTTAACCTGTTAAACGTAGATACTCACGGGCTAGATTCGATGGATAGGCGTTTATTGTTAGCCATGATGGAAAAGTTTGCCGGTGGGCCAGTGGGTGTTGATAGCCTTTCAGCAGCTATTTCTGAAGCCAGAGACACCATTGAAGAAGTGTTAGAACCTTATTTAATTCAACAAGGTTTTATGATGCGAACGGCAAGAGGTCGTCAAGTCACCGATTTAGCTTGGCAGCACTTTGAATTAACGAAACCACAATAGATTAGTTAAATTGAATGAATGATCTTAATCGTTTAAAAGGTATCAATGCATTTAGTTTGCCCGTTAGGGTTTACTATGAAGACACCGATGCAGGTGGCATTGTTTATTATGTTAACTACCTCAAGTTTATGGAAAGAGCACGCACTGAATGGCTGCGTACTTTAGATTTTAATCAGTCGAGTTTACCGGTTTTATTCGTTGTAAAAGATGTGCAACTTAACTATCAATTGCCTGCCAAGTTAGATGACTCGCTTGATGTATTTGTCGAGGTAAATAGCTACCGTGGTGCTAGAATGACCTTTCAACAAAAAATAATGCGTAACACCGATGTTTTATGCTCAGGAAACATTGAAGTGGCTTGTGTCGATCGTCAAAGTTTGCGACCCTGTCGCCTGCCTAAAGCATTGTTACAAAGCTTGCCACCAGCAGTAGTTAGCGACTTAAACTAGTAACGTTGCTTGCAAGCTAAATTGGCTAGAAGTTAAGTAAATAAAACACCCTTTTTTTATTAGCAAAGAAGCAAGGAGTTCAAGTGCAAGAGCTAACTTTTGTGGACATGATGTTAGGGTCCAGCTTATTTATACAGTTTTTAATGCTTTGCTTGCTGCTTGGTTCAGTGCTTTCTTGGGTCAGTATCTTTCAACGCTGGCAGTTGTTTCGGCAAACCCGTAAAGGCCATGAGAATTTTCGTGAACGTTTTTGGTCGGGTATGGAATTATCAGAATTATTTCGTGACACCGAAACTAATGAAGCTGAAGGGGCTGAGCGCATTGTTTTTTTAGGCTATAAAGCTTTTAACCGTATTCGCCAAAAAACCACTGATCCAGTGGCTATTCTTGAAGCCGTTGAACGTTCCATGCGTATTGCTATTGCTGAGGAGCAAGACCGTTTAAATGCAGGCTTACCTTTTTTGGCAACCATAGGTTCAGTAAGCCCCCACGTAGGTTTGTTCGGCACAGTTTGGGGTATTATTGAAGCTTTTCGCAGCCTAGCCACTGTTCAACAAGCCACTTTTGCTGTAGTTGCACCGGGCATGGCCGAAGCCTTAATTACTACTGCCTTGGGTTTATTTGTCGCTATTCCTGCCGTTGTAGCTTATAACCGCTACCTATCTTCAAGTGAATTATTATTGAATAACTATGAAAACTTTGCCGATGAATTTTCAGGTCTTCTACACCGCAGCCTAGTGACTAAAAAAGTAGACGCTGAGAAAGCCAATGGCTAAGTCAAGATTTCGGCGTAGAACGCCCAAGCTACCCATTTCTGAAGTTAACGTTCTGCCCTACATAGACGTTATGTTGGTACTTTTGGTTATTTTTATGATTACTGCACCCATCCTTACTCAGGGTGTCGATGTAG
>JAAYGA010000235.1 GCA_012727935.1 Pseudomonadaceae bacterium
ATATAGTGGGTGTTGCACATTTGCGTGGCCAAACTGTACCGGTAATAAACCTTGCCCAAGCAGTAGGAATGCCAGCCTTGGTACCCAAACCTGAAAGCAATTTAATTGTGACGGAATACAATTCGTCTATTCAAGCCTTCTTAGTGGGTGGTGTTGATCGCATTATTAACCTTAACTGGGAAGATATTCTGCCACCGCCACGCACCACTGGCCGCCAACACTACTTAACTGCCATAACACGCCTTGAAGACCGTATTATTGAAATCATTGATGTGGAAAAAGTGTTAGCAGAAATTAACCCCTACACCATCGCTTTAGACCCTTCACAGTTAGAAGATGATATTCTTGCTGCCGCTAAAGACATGGAAATATTAATGGTTGATGACTCATCTACCGCCATTTCTCAAGTAAAACAAACCCTAACACCGATTGGCATTAAAGTTCATACCGCTACCAATGGTAAAGAAGGTTTAGATATTCTTAAAGGTTGGGCTGATGCCGGTGAAGATGTGCCCAAAAAATTGTTAATGCTCATTACCGATGCCGAAATGCCTGAAATGGATGGCTATAGCTTAACCAGCGCCATACGTGAAGACCCACGCCTGAAAGATTTGTTCGTTGTATTGCACACCTCTATGTCAGGCAACTTCAATAAGGCCATGGTTAAAAAGGTTGGTTGTGACGATTTCCTTTCTAAGTTCCAGCCTAAGTTGCTGGCCCAGCTGGTTGAAAACCGCGTTCGCGTTAAAGCAGGTCTACCCGAAGCCACATGACACTTCTGCGTTTTGAAAATATGCACTTGGCCTATGGCCACACTCCCTTATTAAATGATGCCGGCCTCACCCTTGAAGAGGGTGAGCGAGTTGCTATTCTAGGCCGTAATGGTGCTGGAAAATCATCCCTAATGAAACTAGTCTCCGGCGAAATTCAACCCGACGGTGGCAGTCTCTGGCGCAAGCCGGGCTTAAAAATTGGTATTTTACCGCAGGTTTTGCCTGCCGCTGACGAGCGCAAAGTTTTTGATGTTGTAGCACTGGGTTTAGCTGAAGCGGCTGCCTTGTTGGCAGAGTTTGATAAAATCACCCAGCTGCCACCGGATGAAATTGATTTAGACCGTATGGATAAGCTGCAACACCAGCTAGATGCTTGCAACGGCTGGGCGCTAACCGAAAAAGTTGAGCAGCTAATGAAGCGCCTGCACCTAGATGGCGCCACCAAAATGTCTGAGCTTTCTGGTGGTTGGCGTCGCCGTGTTGCCCTAGCGCAAGCCTTGGTTAGCGAGCCAGATTTACTACTGTTAGACGAACCCACTAACCACTTGGATATTGAAACCATTCAGTGGCTAGAAGAGCAGATTAAAAGCTTCCCTGGCGCCGTGCTGTTAATTACCCACGATCGGGCATTTATGCAAAACATTGCCACCCGTATGCTAGAACTCGACTTGGGTGAAATTATTAGCTGGGAAGGGCGTTATTTAGAATTCCTAGATTTCAAAGACCACCAACTAGAAGTAGAAGCTCGCCACCAAGCCGCCTTTGATAAAAAGCTTGCCCAAGAAGAAGTTTGGATACGCCAAGGCATTAAAGCCCGCCGCACCCGTAACGAAGGCCGTGTTCGTGCCTTACAAGACTTACGCAAACAGCGTTCAGAACGCTTACAGCGCCAAGGCAAAGCCGATATTCAGCTAGAAACTGCCGACCAGTCCGGCAAGCTAGTAGCCGAGTTAACTAATGCCAGCTTTAGTTACGAAGGCAAGCCGATTATTAACAACCTTACAGTACGCATTCAGCGGGGCGATAAAATTGGTTTACTAGGCCGTAATGGTGCCGGTAAAACAACGCTACTAAAAATGCTGCTCGGTGATCTTCAGCCCCAGACGGGTGATGTGAAGATAGGTACTAAAATTGAAGTGGCTTATTTCGATCAGCTGCGTGGTCAGTTAGA